>NZ_JBHYKG010000132.1:0-22330 GCF_042741245.1 Kitasatospora sp. NPDC058965 | reverse complement strand
GCGCGCCAAGCTCTGACGGGGCGGCCGCCCGCCGTCCCCCGGCCCACCCGGCGCCCGGCGGGCGCCGGGAGGGCGACGCGCTCGGCGGGGGCGCCGCCCCGGTCAGCCGGCCCGCCGGACCTCACCGACCGTCACCGTCGCCCCGTGACCCGGGTGCACCACGGTCTCGTCGGGGAGGTCCAGCAGGCGGGCCAGGTCGCCGCCCCCGCCGAGCGCGTCGCCCGCGAAGACCGCGTCCAGCGCCGGCACGTAGATGCTCACGCTGCCGGGCGTGGCACCGGGCGTGTGGCGGACGTGCAGGTAGAGCCCACCGACCACCAGGCGCTGGCCGTCGCGCAGTTCCTCGTCCGGGCGGTCGTCGGCCGACCACCGGAGCAGGTCGGCCGGGTGCAGGTGGATCGGGGCACCGGTGATCGCCGCGAGCGACAGCGTCGCCGCCACCCGGTCCGGCTGCGCGTGGGTGCACAGGATCGCCACCACCTGACGGTCCCCCAGGTGGTCCGCGATCAGCTCGGCGTCGTCGGCCGGGTCGATCACCACCGCCTCGTGCTCGTTGGCGATGATCCAGACGTTGCTCTCCACCGGGCGGCCGCCCGGCTCGGGCTCCCCCGCCGTGACCAGGTTCTCGATCTCCGGCTCCGGGGGCAGCTGCCGCATCTTCCAGTCCTGACTCTTCGTTTCGCCGCGCGGGACCGGACGGCCCCTCACCAGCGATTCTCCCTCACCCGGCGTCAGCCCGTGGCCACGGCCGCCGCCCGACCCGCCGCCCGGCCGGAGAAGAGGCAGCCGCCCAGGAAGGTCCCCTCCAGCGAGCGGTAGCCGTGCATCCCGCCGCCGCCGAAGCCGGCCGCCTCGCCCGCCGCGTAGACGCCCGCCAGGGGCGAGCCGTCGGCCCGCAGCACCTGCCCCGCCAGGTCGGTCTCCAGCCCGCCCAGTGACTTGCGGGTCAGGATGTTCAGCCGCACCGCGATCAGCGGCCCGGCCTTCGGGTCCAGCAGCCGGTGCGGGGCGGCGGTGCGGATCAGCTTGTCGCCCAGGTAGCGCCGGGCCCCGCGGACGGCCGTCAGCTGCAGGTCCTTGGTGAACGGGTTGGCCACCTCGCGGTCCCGGGCCTCGATCTCCCGGCGCAGCGCGGCCTCGTCGATCAGCGGCCCGGCGGCCCCGTCCCGACCGGCCAGCGCGTTCATCCCGGCCACCAGCTCGGTCAGCGTGTCCGCCACCACGAAGTCCGCCCCGTACTTCTTGAAGGCCTCCACCGGGCCGGGCGCGCCGGGCAGGGCCCGCCCGAGCACCTGGCGCACGCTGCGCCCGGTCAGGTCCGGGTTCTGCTCGGAGCCGGAGAGGGCGAACTCCTTCTCGATGATCTTCTGGGTGAGCACGAACCAGGTGTACTCGTACCCGGTGGTCATGATGTGCTCCAGCGTGCCCAGGGTGTCGAAGCCCGGGAAGAGCGGCACCGGCAGCCGGTTGCCGCGGGCGTCCAGCCAGAGCGAGGACGGGCCGGGCAGGATCCGGATGCCGTGCCGGGCCCAGATCGGGTTCCAGTTCTCGATGCCCTCGGTGTAGTGCCACATCCGGTCGCCGTTGATCAGGTGCCCGCCCGCCGCACCGGCGGCCTGCTGCATCAGCCCGTCCACATGGGCCGGCACCCCGCTCAGCAGCCGGGCCGGCGGCGTGCCGAGCCGGGCCGGCCAGGCCTTGCGGACCAGCTCGTGGTTGCCGCCGATCCCGCCCGAGGCCACCAGCACCGCCTGCGCCCGCAGCTCGAAGTCGCCCGCGACCTCGCGCGAGCTGGCCTCGCCGCGCTGCGCGGTGCTGGGCACCAGGACCTCGCCGCGCACCGTGTCGGTCACCCCCGCGGTGGCGGCCAGCCCGGTCACCCGGTGCCGGAACCGCAGCTCCACCAGTCCCTTGGCCACCGCCGCCCGGACCCGGCGGGCGAACGGCTCGACCAGTCCGGGCCCGGTGCCCCAGGTGATGTGGAAGCGCGGCACCGAGTTGCCGGGCCCGCTGGCCAGCAGCCCGCCGCGCTCGGCCCAGCCGACCACCGGGAAGAACCGGACCCCCCGGGCCCGCAGCCAGGCCCGCTTCTCGCCGGCCGCGAAGTCCACGTAGGCCTCGGCCCAGGCCCGCGGCCACCGGTCCTCGGGCCGGTCGAAGCCGGCCGTGCCCAGCCAGTCCTGCCAGGCCAGCTCGCGCGAGTCGCGGATCCGCAGCCGGCGCTGCTCGGGCGAGTCGACCAGGAACAGGCCGCCGAAGGACCAGTGCGCCTGGCCGCCGAGCGAGGCGGCGCCCTCCTGGTCCAGCAGGATCACCCGGCGCCCGGCGTCGGCCAGTTCGGCGGTGGCGACCAGCCCCGCCAGACCGGCGCCGATCACGATCACGTCGGCGTCCAGTGCCATCGGGGGCTCCTCGGAGGTGGTGCGGATTTCTTCCGGTGATCCTCCGGCTTTGGCGACACTCCGTCAATCTCTTGACACTCCAACAGAATCACACTGTCATATGTGATGTTCCATTTGGATCCGTTCGATTCTGTTGGTTCGTCAGCCCGCTCTCCGACCGGAGGACTTCTGTGGACGTCCCGCTGCATCGCCGACTCGCCCGCCGGTTGGCCGCCGCCACCACCGCGCTGACCCTCCTCGCCGGCGGTGGCGCGCTCGCCGTCGGCCTCCAACTGGCCACCGCGCCACCGGCCCTGGCCCTGGACAACGGGCTGGACCTGACCCCGCAGATGGGGTTCAACAACTGGAACTCCACCCACTGCGGCGCCCAGTTCAACGAGGCGATGGTCGAGGGCATCGCCGACCTGTTCGTCGCCAAGGGCCTGAAGGCGGCCGGCTACCAGTACGTCAACCTGGACGACTGCTGGGCACTGCCCACCCGCGACGCCAACGGCAACCTGGTGGCCGACCCGGTCCGGTTCCCGCACGGGATCAAGGCACTGGCCGACTACGTGCACGCCAAGGGCCTCAAGTTCGGCATCTACTCCAGCGCCGGCACCCACACCTGCGACGTGCAGGGCTTCCCCGGCGGCCTGGGCCACGAGCAGCAGGACGCCGACCTGTGGGCCTCCTGGGGCGTCGACTACCTGAAGTACGACAACTGCAACAACCAGGGCGTCGACGCACAGGCCCGGTACAAGGCGATGGGCGACGCGCTCCGGGCGACCGGCCGCCCGATCCTCTACAGCATCTGCGAGTGGGGCTCCACCGCTCCGTGGACCTGGGCCTCCCGGGTCGGCGACTCCTGGCGCACCACCGGCGACATCAGCGACGACTGGTCGTCGATGATCTCCCGGGCCAGCGCCAACATGGGCCTGGCCCCCTTCGCCAAGCCCGGCGCCTTCAACGACCCGGACATGCTGGAGGTCGGCAACGGCGGCATGACCAGCACCGAGTACCGCACCCACTTCAGCCTCTGGTCCGAGATGGCCGCCCCGCTGATGATCGGCACCGACCTGCGCACCGCGCAGCCGGACACCCTGGCCATCCTGACCAACGCCGACGTGATCGCGGTGGACCAGGACCCGCTGGGCAAGCAGGGCTCGGTGGTCGCGGCCGCCGACGGACAGGTCGTCATGTCCAAGCCGCTGGCCGACGGCAGCCGCGCGGTGACCCTGACCAACGAGGGGTCCTACGACGCGCAGATCACCGCCACCACGGCCGAGCTCGGCCTGGCCGGCAGCAACGGGTACGCGGTCAAGGACCTGTGGTCGAAGCGGACCAGCCGCGCCAAGGACCGGGTGAGCGCCACCGTGCCCGGCCACGGCACGGTGATGCTCCGGATCACCCCGAACCGTCCGGTCCCGCCGGCCACCGGGATCAGCTACCTGAGCGACCTGCCGTTCGCCACCCAGAGCAACGGCTCCGGCCCGGTGGAGCGCGACCTGAGCAACGGCGGCCGCAGCCCGCAGGACGGCCGCACCCTGTCCGTCCGCGGCACCGCCTACGACAAGGGCCTGGGCGTGGCCGCGCCCAGCTCGGTGAGCTTCCTGCTCGACGGCGCCTGCAAGGACCTGGTCACCGACGTCGGCGTCGACGACGAGACCGGCGGCAGCGGCGCGGTGGACTTCCAGGTGCTGCGCGACGGGGTCAAGGTCGCCGACAGCGGCGTGCTCACCGGCGCGGACCCGGCCGCGCACCTGAGCGTCGACCTGCGCGGGGCCGGCACGCTGACCCTGGTCGCCGCACCGGGCGCGGGCGGCGGCGACGCGGGCCACGGCGACTGGGCCGGCGCCCGGATCGCCTGCGGTGCGGGCCCGGCGACCGGTCCCCACCAGGTCTCCGACCTCACCTGGTCCTCGGCCGGCAACGGCTGGGGCCCGGTGGAGAAGGACCGCAGCAACGGCGAGGACTACCTCGGCGACGGCGGCCCGCTGACCGTCCGGGGCACCGCGTACGCCAAGGGCCTGGGCGCGCACGCCGCCAGCGACGTCGCCTACTACCTGGGCGGCTCCTGCCGCTCGCTCGGTACCGACGTCGGCATCGACGACGAGACCGGCGGCCGCGGCTCGGTGGTCTTCCAGGTCTGGGCGGACGGGGTGAAGGTGGCCGACTCCGGCCTGGTCACCCCCGCGAGCGGGGTGCAGCACCTGACCGCCGACCTGACCGGGGCCGACCAGGTGCACCTGGTGGTGACCGACGGCGGCGACGGCAACAACAGCGACCACGCCGACTGGCTGCAGCCGGTGCTGACCTGCTGATCGGCACCTCGGCGCGGCGGGCCGGCGGGGTCTCCCCCGCCGGCCCGTCTCATTCGCCCTCGGGCAGTCCGGCCGACCACTTCTGCTCCACCCGGCCGAACTTCCAGAACGCCAGCGCCCCGGCCCAGGTGACCACGAACAGGCCGACGATCGCGAAGCCCACGTTGTTCAGGTCCAGCGAGGCCACCCAGCCCACCGGCCCGCCGGTGATGCCCAGCCGGTCGGCCAGCAGCCCGGTCAGCTCGACCAGCCCGATCACCAGCGCCACCAGCACCGAGAGCCCGGTGACCGTGAGGTTGTAGTAGATCTTGCGGACCGGCTTGGCGAACGCCCACTCGTACGCGAAGTTCATGAACGAGCCGTCGATGGTGTCCAGCAGGCTCATCCCCGCCGCGAACAGCACCGGCAGCACCAGCAGCGCGTACCAGGGCAGCGAGAAGGCCGCCGCGCCGCCGGCCAGCACCAGCAGCGAGACCTCGGTGGCGGTGTCGAAGCCGAGGCCGAAGAGCAGGCCCACGGGGTACATGTGCCAGGGCTTGCCGACCGCGCGGGTCACCCGGCCCAGGATCCGGTTGAGGAAGCCGCGCTTGTCCAGCTGCTCCTCCAGCTCGGCCTCGTCGTACCGGCCGCCGCGCATGCTGCGGAAGACCCGCAGGATGCCGTGGAAGGCGCCCAGGTTGATCAGGCCGATCAGCAGCAGGAAGACCCCGGAGACCGTGGTGCCGATCAGGCTGGTCGTCCGGTGCAGGGTCGAGTCGTCGGACTCCACCGAGCCGGCCAGCTGCCGCACGCCGAAGGCCAGCAGGGCGACCAGGCCGAAGACGATCGAGGAGTGGCCGAGCGAGAACCAGAACCCGACCGAGAGCGGGCGCTTGCCCTGGCCCATCAGCTTGCGGGTGGTGTTGTCGATCGCGGCGATGTGGTCGGCGTCGAAGGCGTGCCGCATGCCCAGCGTGTAGGCGGTCAGGCCGAGTCCGGCACCGAAGGCCTGGTTGCCGACCGTGTAGTGGTGCGGCGCGATCACCGCGAGCAGGGTGAACCAACCGATCACGTGCAGGGCGAGCACGAAGCCGCCCATGCCGGCCAGTCGCAGCCACTCCTCCCGGGTCAGCCGACTGGTCCACCGGGGGGTGCCGCTCATCTGCCTCTGCTCTCCGTGTGCGCTGAAGGAACCGCTCCATCTTTGTGTAGTTGCAAGTCATTCGCAACTACATGCCATGGGCCGACTTACGGCCCATCAGGTAATAGGGCGTTATGTCCGTTATGGTCAGATGACCCGCCGCCCAGTCCGCCGGAGAGCGCCGTGCACCACCCCACCGCGTACCCCCACCAGGTCACCCGCGAGGACCTGCGGATCCCGCTGGCCGACGGCACCGAGCTGTTCGCCCGCGTCTGGCGCCCCGTCACCCCGGAGCCGGTACCGGCCCTGCTGGAGTACCTGCCCGACCGGCTGACCGACCGCACCGCACCGCACGACGCCGAGCGGCACCCCTGGTACGCCGGGCACGGCTACGCCGGCCTGCGGGTGGACGCGCGCGGGCACGGCAACTCCACCGGTGTGCCCGGCGACGAGGCGCAGCAGCTGGCCGACGCGGTGGCGGCGGTGCACTGGCTGGCCGGGCAGCCGTGGTGCGACGGGGCGGTGGGGGTCTTCGGCTTCGGCACCGGGGGCGACCTCGCGCTGCGCATCGCGGCGGCCGCGCCGGAGCCGGTCAAGGCGGTGGTCACGGTCTGCGCGAGCGACGACCCGTACGAGAACGGCGGGTACTACCTCGGCGGTTCGGTGCTGCCCGCCGCGCTGCCCGGCCGGGCGACCGGCCGGCTCGCCCGGGCCGCGCTGCCGCCGGACCCCAAGTACGTCGGTGAGGCCTGGCGCCCGCGCTGGCTGGAGCGGTTGGCGGCGCTCACCCCGGTGCTGCACACCTGGCTGGGCCACCAGAGCCGGGACGGCTACTGGCAGCGCGCCGCGGTGGACCTGGACGCGATCACCGCCCCGGTGCTGGCGGTGGGCGGCTGGGCGGAGCCGTCCCGGGACACCGTGCTGCGCCTGGTCGAACGGCTGGCCGCACCGGTGCGCGGCATCATCGGCCCGTGGGCGCACCACCACCCGGACGGGGAGCAGCCGCCCGGTCCCGCGATCGGCCTGCTGCCGGAGACCCTGCGCTGGTGGGACCGGTTCCTGCGCGGCCGGGAGACCGGCGTGCTGGACGAGCCGAAGCTGCGCTGCTGGCTCGGCGAGTCGGTCCGCCCGGTGCCCGGGTACACCGAGCGCCCCGGGCGGTGGATCGGTGACGACCAGTGGCCCTCCGACGACGTGCGGGAGATCCACTACGACCTGTCCGAGGCGCTGCGCACCGCCGGCACCCCGGCGGACGAGCGGTTCGTGCTGGTCCGCTCGCCGCAGCAGACCGGCCTGGACGCGGGCGCCTACCGCCCCACCGGCAGCGCCGCCGACCTGCCGACCGACCAGCGCGCGGAGGACGGGCGGTCGGTCTGCTTCGACAGCGCGCCGCTGGCCGAGCGGCTGGAGCTGCTGGGCCGCCCCGGACTGCGGCTGCGGCTGCGGCTGCCCGCCGGGGCCACCCGCGGCCAGGTGGTGGCCCGGCTGTGCGACGTGGCGCCGGACGGTTCGGCCACCCTGGTCACCCGGGGGGCGCTCAACCTGGCCGCACGGCGCGGCGCCGAGCTGACGCTGGACTGGGAACCGGGCGCGGTCGAGGAGGTGGCGTTCGAGCTGGCCTCGACCGGCTACGCGTTCCCGCCCGGCCACCGGGTCCGGCTCGCCCTCTCCTCGGCCTACTGGCCGTGGCTGTGGCCGCAGCCGACCGCGGCCGGCTTCCTGGTCGACCCGGGGCACAGCACGGTGGTGCTGCCGGTCCGCCACCTGGCGGCGGACGTGGGGCGCGGGCCGATCGCCTTCGCCCCGCCCGAGCGGGCCGCACCCGCCGCGGTGCGCCGCGCCGCCCCCGGCACCGCCCGGCCCGAGCGGCTGCAGCTGCGCGAGGTGGCGGGCGGGCTGCGGCGGCTGGAGCTGGCTCCCGTCGCCTCGCTGCTCACCCTGCCGGACGGCCTGGTGATCAGCGAGGAGGCGTCGGAGAGCTACACGGTCGAGGAGCGCGACCCGCTGAGCGCCGTCTGCCGGGCCGAGTGGACGGTCCGGCTGGAGCGGCCCGACCAGGGCTGGGACGCCCTGGTCCGCACCGCCACCACGCTCACCTGCGGGGCCGCCGGCTTCACCGCCCGCACCGAGCTGACCGCCTGGGAGGGCGGCGCGGTGCTGTTCGAGCGGGAGTGGGAGCGGACCGTCCCGCGCACCGCGGGGTGACCGCCGGTCCCGCTACGGCACCGGGAACTGGTCCGGCGGGACGGTGCTGGTGCTGGCGTTGCCGCCGATGGTGGGCTTGAGGGTGAGCGTCCAGGTCGAGTAGGTGGTGGACGTGGTGGTGAAGTCCAGCCCGTCGTCGAACTTGGTGAAGGCGCAGCTCTGGGTGAACTTCTTGGTGCCGCCGTCCCAGTCGAAGCCGCCCGCGAAGAACACGTCGTACTTGCCGTCCCGGATCCCGGAGATCTTCGCGGTCTGGCCCTTGACCACGTAGAAGGAGTACGCCGCCTGCCCGTTCTGGCTGAGCGTGAGCACCGCGTCCACGCTGCCGCCGCCGTTGTCCACGGTCAGCTCGCCGTTGCCGTCGCTCTGGCCCTCGCGGACCTTGGCGCCGTTGTCCAGCGCCCGGTGCTGCAGCTGCCCGGTCTGCGGCACCGAGAAGGTGGTGCTGAACCCGGCGGTGGACAGCGCGGTCAGCGCCTGCTGCACGTCCTTGAGGCCCTGGGCCTGACCGGCCTCGGCCAGCGCCGAGGAGGTGGCGCACATCTTCTCGCTGTCGATGTCGGTGGCCACCGTGGAGAAGTTGCCGGCCAGCGTGTCCAGCGCCACGTACAGCTGCCGGTTGCCGTCACCGGCGCCGGACGGCGGGGTCAGGCCCTGCAGGCCGGTGGAGCCGGCGCTGGCCGCCTGCTGCACGTCGCCCAGCGCCGTCTTCAGGTCGGCCAGACTGCCGGCCTGCGGCAGTTTGGCGAGCGCGTCGTTGACCGGCCCGACGTAGCTGGTCAGGCTCTCCCGGTACGGGGTCGGTGTCGGGCTCGGCGTGACGACGGTGCCGATCGCGTCGTTCCCGGAGCCGCCGGCCGTGCTGTGCTGCGCGCCGGAGCTGCAGGCGCTGACCACCAGCACCGCCCCGGCCAGCAGCGCAGTGCGGGACAGCCGCCGCGACCGCGCACCCGTGCGCGGCTCGGTGCTGCGGTCCCCCGGCGTGCGGTTCCCCGGTTCGTGGTTCGCCATGAGCAACTCAAGCCCCCCAGGCCCTGGTTCGCGGTGCGCGTGCGCGCTCAGCGTCCCGCAGCGGCGGGGCCCGGGTCAACTGCGCCGGGCCGGGGCCGCGCCACGGGACTTCGCCCAGGTCAATTAGGATCGCCGAGTGCTCGCCTTGACCGGACTCCCGCTGCAGATCGTCGCCTGCCTGCTCGCCGTGCTCGCCTTCGTCGCCACCATGTGGCTCTGGCCGAGGCTGGGCGGCAAGGGCTGGCGGCCCGTGCTCGGCCGGCTCGGCGCCTTCGCCGGCACCCAGGTGCTGGTGCTGGTGGCGATGGCCCTGGTGGCCAACTCCTACTTCGGCTTCTACACCACCTGGACCGACCTGCTGGGCACCGCCGGCGGCCCGGGCACCGTGGTGGACCACAAGCCGAGCAACGCCCTCTCGGTCACCGGCGAGCAGCGGGTCTACAGCTCGCAGGGCTCGGCCAAGGAGCGCTCCGGCGTGATCCAGAAGGTCCGGCTGACCGGCGCCGCCTCCGGCCTGACCAGCGACGCCTACGTCTACCTGCCCCCGCAGTACTTCCAGCCCGAGTACGCCGCGCACCGGTTCCCGATGGCCCTGGTGCTCTCCGGCTACCCGGGCTCGGCCGAGAAGCTGATCTCGCTGATGCAGTGGCCGGCCAGCACCCTCACCGCGATCCAGGCCAAGCAGCTGCCGCCGACCGTGCTGGTGATGATGCGCCCCAGCCCGATCGCCAACCGCGACACCGAGTGCATGGACGTGCCCGGCGGCCCGCAGGTGGAGACCTTCTTCACCGAGGACCTGCCGCGCGCGCTGGCCACCGGCTACCGGATCAGCCCGGAGGCGGCCGCGCACGCCGCCATGGGCGACTCCACCGGCGGCTACTGCGCGCTGAAGTTCGCCCTGCGCAAGCCGCAGGCCTACGGGGCGGCGGTCTCGCTCTCGGCCGACTACAGCGTCTCCAACGACCCGACCACCGGCGACCTGTTCGGCGGGAACCCGAAGCTGAAGCAGGAGAACGACCTGCTCTGGCGGCTGCGCAACGCCCCGCCGGCCCCGGTCTCCCTGCTGCTGGCCACCAGCTACGACGAGGACAACTACCAGGCCACCCAGCAGATGGTGGCCTCGTTCAAGTCCCCCACCAGGGTGTCCACCATCACCCTGAACAGCGGCGGCCACAACTTCCACACCTGGAACCGGGAGATCCCGCCGGCCCTGGAGTGGCTCGGACGGCAGTTCGCGCTGCCCACGGCCTGACGGTCCGACGGGTCTGACCCGGCATCAGCCGGACGGCCCAGCAGATCACAGGGCGCTCACAGGCGGGGTTCACCGGGCTCTCAGACGGCGCGCTGAACGTATGGTCCATGACCTGGACCACTCCCGTTCCCGAGAGCAGCGTCCCGTGGCCCGAGGCCGCGGACTACCCGCCCCCGGAGCCGCTCGCCCCGGCCGCTCCGGAGCCGATCTTCCCACCCGTCGAGCTGCCGGCGGTCGGGCCCGAGGGCCCGCACAGCTGGGCCGGCCGGCTGCGGACGCTGCCGGGACGGGCCTGGCGCGGCCGGCCGGACGACCCGGCCTGGGCCCGGCCCGCGCTCTGGGCGCTGCTGGTGCTCACCGCGGTGCTCTACTTCTGGAACCTGACCTCCTCCGGCTGGGCCAACTCCTTCTACTCGGCCGCCGTGCAGGCCGGCACCCAGAGCTGGAAGGCCTTCTTCTACGGCTCCTCGGACGCGGCCAACTTCATCACGGTGGACAAGCCGCCGATGTCGCTGTGGCCGATGGAGCTCTCCGCCCGGGTGCTCGGGCTCAGCTCGTTCAGCGTGCTGATGCCCGAGGTGCTGATGGGCGTGGCCACCGTGGCCGCCGTCTACGCCACCGTGCGGCGCCGCTTCTCGGCGCTCGGCGGCCTGGTGGCCGGCGCGGTGCTGGCGCTCACCCCGGTGGCGGCGCTGATGTTCCGGTTCAACAACCCGGACGCGCTGCTGGTGCTGCTGATGACGCTGGCCGCGTACGCCCTGGTCCGCGCCACCGAGCGGGCCGGCACCCGCTGGCTGGTGTGGTGCGGGGTGCTGCTGGGCCTCGCCTTCCTGGTCAAGACCCTGCAGGCCTTCCTGGTGCTGCCCGGCTTCGCCCTGGTCTACCTGGTGGTGGCGCCGACCGGGCTGTGGCGCCGGGTGCGGCAGCTGCTGGCGGCCGGGCTGGCGATGGTGCTGGCCGGCGGCTGGTGGGTGGCGGTCGTCGAGCTGGTGCCGGCCAAGGACCGTCCGTACGTGGGCGGCTCGCAGGACAACAGCTTCCTGTCGCTCACCTTCGGCTACAACGGCTTCGGCCGGCTGACCGGTGACGAGACCGGCAGCGTCGGCGGCGGCGGTCGCGGCGGCTTCGCCGGGCGGGCCGCCGAGGCGCTGGGCGGCGGTGCCCAGGGCGGCTTCGCGGGCGGTCCGGGCGGCGGACCCGGCGGCGGCGCGGGCGGCGGCATGTGGGGCAGCACCGGGATCACCCGGCTGTTCGGCGCCGACGTCGGCGGGCAGGTCGCCTGGCTGCTGCCGGCCTCGCTGCTGCTGCTGGCCTTCGGCCTCTGGGCCACCCGGCGCCACGCCCGCACCGACTCGGCCCGCACCGGGTTCCTGGTCTGGGGCAGCTGGCTGCTGGCCACCGCCCTGACGTTCAGTTACATGTCCGGCATCTTCCACCAGTACTACACGGTGGCGCTGGCCCCGGCGATCGCCGCGCTGGTCGGGATGGGCGTGGACGGCCTGTGGCGGGCCCGGCGCCGGCTGCCGTACGCGGCGGTGCTGGCCGTGGTGGTCGCGGTCACCGCGGTCTGGGCCTGGGTGCTGCTGGGGCGCAGCTCCGGCTTCGTGCCGTGGCTGCGCTGGGCGGTGCTGGTCGGCGGTCTGCTGGCGGCGGTCGCGCTGCTCGCGGTCTCCCGGGTGGCCGGCCGGATCGGCGCGCGGCTGGCGGCGGTGACCGGGCTGGTCGCGCTGGCCGCGGCGCTGGGCGGGCCGACCGCGTACGCGCTGGACACCGTGTCCACCGCGCACACCGGGTCGATCCCGACCGCGGGTCCGCGGGTCGCGGGTGACCGCGGCGGGCCGGGCGGGTTCCGGGTGGGCGGGGAGATGCGCATGCGCAACGGCGGCGGCTTCCGCGGCGGGTTCCCGGGCGGCGGCACCGGCACCGGCGGCCAGGGCGGCTTCCCCGGCGGCGGCTTCCCTGGCGGCGGCACCGGCACCGGTACGGGTGGCCAGGGCGGCTTCCCCGGCGGCGGCTTCCCCGGCGGCGGCTTCCCCGGCGGCGGCTTCCCTGGCGGCGGCACCGGCACCGGTACGGGTGGCCAGGGCGGCTTCCCCGGCGGCGCCGGCGGCGGCGCGGGCGGCGGCGCGGGCGGCGGCGCGGGCGGCGGCATGGGCGGGCTGATCGACGGCGCCCGGGTCAGCACCGAGGTCGCCGACCTGATCAAGGCCGACGCCTCCCACTACACCTGGGCGGCCGCCGGCATCGGCTCGCAGAACGCGGCCAGCTACCAGCTGGCCACCGGAGTCCCGATCATGGCGCTGGGCGGCTTCAACGGCTCCGACCCCTCGCTCAGCCTGGCCGGCTTCCAGCAGTACGTGCAGCAGGGGAAGATCCACTACTTCATCGGCGGCGGCGGGTTCGGCGCCTCCCAGGGCGGCTCCTCGGACAGCTCGGAGATCTCCAGCTGGGTGGAGTCCCACTTCACCGCCAAGACGGTCGGCAGCACCACGGTCTACGACCTGACCGCCCCGACCACCGGTGACAGCAGCAGCACCGGCACCACCACGACGGACTGACCCGTCCCCCGGGGCCCGGTGACCGAGCAGCACTCGGCCACCGGGCCCCGACGCGTCGTCAGCCGCCCGCCCGCCGGGGCCGGCGGACCCTCAGCCGCCCGCCCGGTCACCGAGCGGGCGGCGCCGCTGCGCCGGGTCCACCAGGGCCTGCGGCCGCCACACCCCGTCCGGCCGGTACAGGTCGGTCCCGGGCGGCACGATCGCGTCGATCCGGTCCAGCACCGCGTCCTCCAGGGTGAGCTCGGCCCCCTTGAGCAGTCCGGCCAGCTGCTCCGACGTCCGCGGCCCGACGATCACCGAGGTCACCGCCGGGTGCACCAGCGGGAAGGCGGTGGCCAGTTCGGGCAGCGTGCAGCCCAGCTCCTCGGCCAGCCGCGCCAGTTGCTCGGCCGCCGCCAGCTTGGCCGCGTTGCCCGGCACCGCCGGGTCGAACCGTCCCGGCGTCAGCGCCGCCCGCCCCCGGCCCAGGTCCACCGGCACGCCCTCGCGGTACCGCCCGCTCAAGTAGCCCGACGCCAGCGGACTCCAGGTCAGCACGCCCATCCCGTACCGCCGGCAGACCGGCAGCACCGCGGCCTCCACGCCCCGGGCCAGCAGCGAGTACGGCTGCTGCTCGGTCCGCGGCCGGGCCAGCATCCGCCGCTCGGCGGTGTGCTGGGCCTCCACGATCTCCTCCGCCGGGAAGGTGGAGATCCCGAAGCTGCGGATCGTGCCGGCCCGCACCAGGTCCCCCATCACCGACAGGGTCTCCTCGATGTCGGTGGTGTGGTCCGGCCGGTGCACCTGGTAGAGGTCGATCCAGTCGGTGTCCAGCCGCCGCAGGCTCTCCTCCACCGCGGTCAGGATCCACCGCCGCGAGTTGCCGCCCCGGTTGCGCCCCTCCCCCATCGGGAAGTGCACCTTGGTGGCCAGCACCACCTCGTCGCGCCGGCCCTTGAGCGCCTTGCCGACGATCACCTCGCTCTCGCCGGCCGAGTACATGTCGGCCGTGTCCACGAAGTTGACCCCGGCCGCCAGCGCCTCGTCGACGATCCGTGCGCACTCCCCGTGGTCCGGGTTGCCCACCGCCCCGAACATCATCGCGCCCAGGCAGACCGCGCTGACCTCGATGCCGGTCCCTCCGAGACTGCGGTACCGCATGTTCCGACTCCCTCGCTCGCCGTTCGACGCGGTCCACGCTAGGGGCTGGAGTCGGCTCTAGATCAAGTCCGTATGCTCGGCTGCCATGGACCTCACCATCGGCCAGGTCGCCGAGCGCACCGGACTGAGCGTGCACACCCTGCGCTTCTACGAGAAGGAGGGGATCCTGCCCCGCCCGGTGCGCCGTCGGGCCGGCGGCACCCGGGTCTACTCCGAGCAGGACGTGGACTGGCTGCACCTGTGCACGGTGCTGCGCGGCTCCGACATGCCGATCCCCGACATCCGCCGCTACACCGACCTGGCCCGCACCGGCCCGGGCACCGAGCAGGACCGGATCGCCCTGCTCCGTGCCCACCAGGCCCGGATCGAGGACCGGCTCGCCGACCTGCACCGCTCGCTGGACCTGATCAAGCACAAGGTCGCGGTCTACGAGGACCTGCTGGACGACGCCCCGGCGCGGCACGGCTGCAACCCCTGACCGGCCGTCAGCCGTCGGTCGGGCAGTGCGTTCCGGCGGCCGGCATCGTGCCGTCGACCAGGAACGCGTCCACCGCCGTCCGGATGCAGCTGCTCTTTCCGTAGCCGGTGTGGCCGTCGCCGTCGCGGGTCAGCAGGGTGGCGTCGGCCAAGCCGGCGGCGAGGTGCTGGGCCCAGGCGTAGGGGGTGGCGTCGTCGCCGGTGGAGCCGACCACCAGGATCGGGGCGGCGCCGACGGCCCGGACGACGTGCGGCCCGGTGCTGGGGTGGAACGGCCAGGCCCGGCAGTCCTGGGACTTGAGGTCCTGCGCGGTCATCCGGGCGGTCAGGTACCTGGCCTGCGCGTGCAGTTGGGCCAGGGCCTGCTGGATCCGGTCGTCCGAGGGCGTCGGGGCGCCGTAGTCGGCGCAGTTGATGGCGACGTTGGCGTCCGCCATGTTGGAGTAGTGGCCCTTGTCGTCGCGGCCGTTGTAGTCGTCCGCGAAGAGCATCAGGTAGTCGGCCCGGTGCTGCTGCATCGCCGAGGCCATGCCCTCGCGCAGGTACTCCCAGGACTTGGCGTCGCCGTAGAGCATGTCCATCGCGCCGGTCCAGCCCTCGGCGGAGGTGACGGTACGGCCGTCGGAGGTGGTCATCGGGTGCTGCTCCAGGCCGTCCAGGAAGGCGGCGGCCCGCTGCGCGGCGGTGGCCGGGTCCGTGCCGAGCGGGCAGCCGGAGTGCGTCACGCAGTCGGCCGCCCAGCGCTCGAAGACGCCCTCGAAGCCGATCAGCTGGGCCACGTCGGCGTCCAGCGGGTCGGCCGCGGGGTCCATCGCGCCGTCCAGCACCAGGCGGCCGGTGCGGGCGGGGAACTGCTCGGCGTAGCTGGCGCCGAGGTAGGTGCCGTAGGAGAAGCCGAGGTAGTCGAGCTTCTGGTCGCCGACCGCGCCGCGCAGCACGTCCAGGTCGCGGGCCGCGTTCACGGTGCCGACGAAGGGCAGCAGCTTGCCGGACTGCGCCTGGCAGGCGTCGGCGAAGCTCTTGCCGGTGGTGGCGTCGGCGTGGTCCAGGGCGTTGAGCCGGTCGCGGGCGGCATCGTCCAGGCAGTGCACGGCGGTCGACCGGCCGACCCCGCGCGGGTCGAATCCGACCAGGTCGTAGCGGTCGTTCAGGCCCCGGAACCGGCCGTCGGCGCCGCCGGTGACCTCCTCGATGCCGGAGCCGCCCGGGCCGCCGGGGTTGAGGAAGAGCGAGCCGATCCGCTGCGCCGCGTTCCGGGCCGGCCGGCGGACCAGGGCCAGGTCGACGGTGTCGGTGCCCGGGTGGGCGTAGTCCAGCGGGACGTGCGCGGTGCCGCACTGGAAGGTCGACATGTCGATGTCCTTGGCGGCCGGGTCGGCCGGGCAGGTCGTCCAGGCGATCCGCTGGCCGTAGAACGGCTTGAGCGCCGGGTCGTCCTCCCCCGCCGGCGCGCTCGGGTCGGGGCTGGCCGACGGCACGGGTGCGGCGGCGGCCGGGTGCGAGGTGCCGCCGGCGGCCGGAGCGGCCCCGGTCCCGCCGGACCCGCTGCACCCGGCCAGCGCGGTGGCCCCCAGCACGACGGGCAGGATGCGGCGCGCCAGGCGCGACAGTGCGATGTTCACCGCACAGCCATATCACCCGCTCGTCACACGGGGCCGGGCCGGGGCCGCTCCCCGGCCACCGGTCGCCGGGCTCAGCCGCCGATCGCGGACATCGGGCGGGCCGGCTGCACGAACCCGGCCGAGTTGATCTCGTGCCCGGGCCCCTTGCGCGCGATGGTGTTGCGCCAGGCCCGCTCGATCCCGGCGTCGTCGGCGCCCCCGCGCAGCAGCGCCCGCAGGTCCGACTCCTCGGTGGCGAACAGGCAGTTGCGCAGCTGGCCGTCGGCGGTCAGCCGGACCCGGTCGCAGGTACCGCAGAACGGCCGGGTCACCGAGGCGATCACGCCGATCACCGCGTCGGTCCCGGCGATCCGCCACTCCTCGGCCGGGGCGCTGCCGCCCCGGCCGCCGGGCCGCGGCACCGGCTCCAGCGGCCAGCGCGCGCCCAGCACGGTGAGCAGCTCGTCCGCCGTGACCATCGCGGACCGGTCCCAGGCGCCCTGCGCGTCCAGCGGCATCGACTCGATGAACCGCATCCGGTAGCCGTGCTCCAGCGCGAACTCGACCAGCGGCACGATCTCGTCCTCGTTCACCCCGCGCACCGGCACCGCGTTCACCTTCACCGGGTCCAGCCCGGCCGCCCGGGCCGCGGCCAGGCCCGCGAACACGTCCGCGATCCGGTCCCGCCGGGTGATCGCCAGGTACCGGTCCGGGCGCAGCGTGTCCAGGCTGACGTTGACCCGGCGCAGCCCGGCCGCCTTCAGCGCCCCGGCCGTGCGGGCCAGCCCGATCCCGTTGGTGGTCAGCGAGAGGTCCGCGCCCAGCCCGGTCAGCCGGGCCACCAGGGCCGGCAGTCCGCGCCGCAGCAGCGGCTCGCCGCCGGTCAGCCGCACCGAGCCGATCCCCAGCCGCCGGACCGCGATCCCGACCAGGCGGACGATCTCGTCGTCGGTGAGCACCTCGGCCCTGGGCAGCCAGTCCAGGCCCTCGGCCGGCATGCAGTAGGTGCAGCGCAGGTTGCAGCGGTCGGTCAGGGAGACCCGCAGATCGGTGTGGACCCGGCCGAACCGGTCGACCAGCGGGGAGGGAGCGGTGTGCATAACGGCCAGTAGAAACGGACGGCGCCGGAAGATCCAGGGGCGGATGGCCCGGGCCGCCGCCGAGGTCGGCGCGCCGACCTTGTGTGAACACACAACACCGCGCGGCCCCGCCGGACGGCATCGTGGTGGCATGCCCGAATCCGCGCTGCACGACTCCGCGATCCCCGCGCTGGTGCTGGCCGCCGGCGGCGGCCGCCGCTTGGGCGGACGCCCCAAGGCGCTGCTCCGGCTGCACGGCCGGCCCCTGGTCGAGCACGCCGTCCGGGTGGTCCGGGAGGGCGGCTGCGGGCCGGTCACCGTGGTGCTCGGCGCCGCCCGCGAGCAGGTGCTCGCCACTGCCGAACTGGCCGGCTGCACCGTGGTGGCCAACCCGGACTGGGCCGAGGGCATGGGCTCCTCGCTGCGCGCGGGCCTGGCCGCGCTGCCGCCGGACGCGCCCGCCGTGCTGGTCGCCCTGGTCGACACCCCCGGGGTCACCCCCGCCGCCGTGGCCCGCCTGCTGGCGGCCCACCGGGCCGGTGCCGAGCTCGCGGCCGCGGGCTACCACGGGCGCCGCGGCCACCCCGTGCTGATCGGCGCCCGGCACTTCGCCGAGGCCGCCGCCGGGGCGACCGGCGACGCCGGCGCCCGCGCCCTGCTGACCGCCCGTCAGGGCGAGCTGCTGCTCGTCGAGTGCGCCGACGTGGCCCGCCCGGACGACCTCGACACCCCCGCCGACCTGGCCCGCTGGCAGGCGGACCGACCTGCTGCCGGTCCTGCTGAAGTACCACGCCCGACCCCGAAAATGCCCTGATCATTCCGGGCAACCCCTGACATCGCGCGCCGCCATCGGGGAGCATGGGAGGGGACGAGCCACTCCAGCCGAAACGGACGGTGCGCGCTTTGCCCGGACCCTTCCTCCCCGACGACTTCTCCGGCGCCGGCCGCCCCGCCGATCTGCCCGAGGCGGCCACCAGCCCCGCCACCGCCCGCAGCATCCGCTGCCCGGCCTGCCGCCGCGAGCACGTGTACGAGCCGCCGGTGCTGCCCTGTCCGTGCGGAGCCTCGCTCAAGGTGCCGCTGCTCAAGGGCGGTGTCCCGGTGCAGGTCCGGTTCCGGTCCTGGGAGGACTCCTGGCTGAGCATGCGCTGTCCCAGCTGCGGCCGCAACGACCAGTGGCCGCAGCCCGAGTTCACCTGCAACTGCGGCGCCACCGTCCGCCTGCCGGTGGACCGTTCGCCGCGCCCGGGCAGCTCCTCCCCGCAGGGCTCGCGCCCGCTCGGCGCGCGCCGCCAGGAGCCGCCCACTCCGTTCTACGCCGACGGCCCGCGCCCGGACGCCGCCGTCCCGCCCGCGCCGCCCGCCGAGCCGCCGCCGGTCGCCCCCGCCGGCCCGCAGCAGCACCGGCGGCACCGCCCGCCGTTCCGCCCGCACCCCATCCGCAGCGGGCAGGACGCGGTGCTCGCCGCCGCCCGCTACCTGGAGTGGCTCGGCTTCACCGACCTGGAGCTCACCGAGGGCCAGGAGCGCGAGGCCGTCACGCTGCTCGGCGACCGGCTGGTGGCCCAGGTGGACACCTGGCCGGAGCAGGCCGACCTGCGCTCGGTGGAGTGCCTGTGGCTGCAGACCCTGCACGCCGAGGAGATGGCCGCCGCGATGTTCACCATGTCCGGCTACTCGCACCAGGCCACGGTGCGCGGCGAGCAGCTGCTGGTGGCGCTGTTCACGGTGGACGAGTCCGGCCTCCCGCACCCGGTGAACGGCGCGGCCGAGTCGCTGCTGGAGACCGGCTGGACGTCCTGACGGACCATCAGCCGTGCGACCGGACGGCACGCCCCGGACAAAAATGGTCACGCTCGTGATCTGGTGCACAAGCTCACCCCCGTGTTGAATTGCGGTGCTCCGCGGCCGCGCCGCAGGAGCGGCATGGCCGTGGGCACCGCACACAAGGAGGTGGCGTTGTCGGAGCACGGAACGGCCCCGCGGGGCGGGGGTAGGCGCCAGGGGGGAACCGGCGGGCGTCCGCGGGGCGGACCACCGGGGGTGCCCCCGCACGGCGGCGGACTGCATCCGGGCGCCGACGGTCACCTGGACGAGCTCACCAGTGGCGCGGTCTGGCGACTGCGCTCCCGGGCCTGCTGGCAGGAGGCCGCCGAACTGTTGATGCCGGCCGCGGAACGGGACGCCAGGACCGCCCTGTGCCGCGCCGAGCTGCTGATCGAGCAGTGCCTGTACACCGCCGAGCACTGGGACGAGGCGGAGGCCGCGCTGCGGTTGGCCGAGGCCGGGGTGACCAGCACCGAACAGCGCGCGGGGGCCGCCTGCGCCCGCGGCTTCCTGGCCTACCTGGGCAGCGTGCTCGGCCCGCGCGACCGGCTGGACGAGGCGCAGGCCGCGCTCGGCCGCACCTCCGCGCTGCTGCCGCCGCACGCGGCGGGCCGGCCGCTGCTGGACTTCCGGCGCGGACTGGTGGCGGAGAACCTGCTGCGCGACCAGACCGCCGCCTGGATCGCCTACCGCCGGGCGCACGACGGTGCGCTCGGGCACGGGGACACCCTGCTGGCCTCCTCCACCTGGCGCCACCTGGCCGCGCTGGCGCTGGCCGGCGGCGACCGGGTGCGGGCCAGGGAGGGGTTCGCCGCCTCGCTGCAGCTGCGCGAGGAGCTGGGCTTCACCGTCGGCGTGGCTCCGGCGCTGGCGGCGCTGGCGGAGGTGAGCGAGCCCGAGGAGGCCCACCAACTGCGCTCCGAGGCAGGGCGGTTGGTGCACGCGCTGGGCGGCGTCCCGGTCTGGCTGGTCGGTCGCCTGGGCGAGGACGCGACCACCGGCGGCCCACCCGGTGGCCCGCCCGGCGCCCCGCGCGGCGCCCCGCCGAGCGCCCGCCCGGGCCTGCCGGGGACCAGACGGGCCGGCGCCCCGCCGCCCTCGGCGGCGGCGAGCTGACGGACCGGTGCGGACCGCGGCGGACGGCGCACTCCCCCGAACGGCCCTGTGCGCCGGGAGTTCGGACGGGCCGTCAGCTAAGGTGAGGCTAACCTGATCGGGTGAGGTGCGAGCCGCCTCGCCCGATCGGTGTCCGCCGACCCCGGGCTCGCGCGAGCGCCGGCCGACCGCTGGGGGCCCGCCATGAGGACCGCGCGCACCGTCCGCGCCCCCTACGCGGGCGCGTACGCCGCCTTCGCCCGCGTCTTCCCGGACCTGCGGGTCCGGCTCGCCACCCCGCCCCCGGGGCCGGACTGGCACCCGGTGGCCCGCCTGCTCGCCGACCCCGCCCTGCGCACCCGCCTGCTCGCCGCCGAGCTGCGCGCCGACCGGGCCCGCTACGGCACCGCCCCGCGCCCGGACGTGGCGGCCGGTTTCTGGCTGCACCGCTACTCCTGGCCGCTCTGCCTGCTGTTCGGGCTGCCCTGGCTGCTGGAGCGGCGGGTCCCGCTGCCCACCGTCGAGCAGGTGGCCTTCCGCCCCGCCCGCCCGGCCGGCGGACCGGTCGAGCTCGCCCTGCTGCCCGGCGCCCCGCACCGGTTCGCCTGCCTGCCCGACGACCCGGCCGCCCGCCACCCCGGCGCCGTCCCGGTCCCCGACCGGGCCGCGCTCGACGCCACCCTGCGCACCGCGGTCGCCGGGCACCTCGCCCCGCTGCTGGCCGCGTTCCGCCCGCAGCTGCGCCGGGGCCCGCGCACGCTCTGGGGCCTGGCCACCGACGAGCTGGTGGAGAGCCTCTGGTACGCGGCCGGCCTGCTGGGCCTCGGGCCGCGGGCGGTGGCCGACCTGGAGGCGCTGCTCCCGGGCGGGACCGCCCCCTTCACCGGGGGTGCCGGCTTCCGGCGCGCGGACGGGCAGCCGGCGCGCACCCGGGTCAGCTGCTGCCTCTTCTACACCGTGCGCCCCGCGGAGGCCTGCGCCGGCTGCCCGCGCACCGCCGCAACCCCCGTCACCGGTGGGCCCGTTGACGCCGCCGGCCCGGATATTGTCAGACCATATTGCTGACGAGGCGTCAGTTCACTCACCCATCAGGGTATTTGCGCCCAAACCATCCGCGTTTCTCCTCGCCTTCGGCCATGATGGACCTCCTCGCGGTGGCCCCCGTCACCGCGACCGCCGAGAGCGAGGCTGGTGCAGCACCATGAAACTGTCGGACATACCACTGGGCTGGGCCGTGGCGGCCGTCGTGATCCTGCTGCCCGCCGCGGTCCTGGTGGCCTACCTGCGCAGCCGGGGCCCGGCCGCCGCGCGCGGGACCGACTCCTGGGAGCGCACCGAGGAGCGGCGCCGCCGCAAGGAGTCGCTCTACGGAGCCGCCTCCTACCTGCTGCTCTTCTGCTGCGCGGCGGTGGCCGCCGCGCTCTCCTTCCACGGCCTGGTCGGCTTCGGCACCCAGAACCTGGGGCTCAGCGGCGGCTGGGAGTACCTGGTCCCGTTCGGGCTGGACGGGGCGGCGATGTTCTGCTCCGTGCTCGCCGTCCGCGAGGCCAGCCACGGTGACGCGGCGCTCGGCTCCCGCCTGCTGGTCTGGCTCTTCGCCGGCGCCTCCGCCTGGTTCAACTGGGTGCACGCCCCGCGCGGCTTCGGGCACGCGGGCGCCCCGCAGTTCTTCGCGGGGATGTCGCTCTCCGCGGCCGTGCTCTTCGACCGGGCGCTCAAGCAGACCCGCCGGGCCGCGCTGCGCGAGCAGGGCCTGGTCCCCCGCCCGCTGCCGCAGATCCGCATCGTCCGCTGGCTGCGCGCCCCGCTGGAGACCTACGCCGCCTGGTCCCTGATGCTGCTGGAGGGCGTGCGCAGCCTGGACGAGGCGGTGGAGGAGGTGCGGGACACCAAGCGCGAGGCGGTGCTGAACCGCGAGCGCCAGCGGCTGGCCAGCCGCCGCGAGCGGGCCGAGATCCGGGCCATCAACCGGCAGCACGGCGGCTGGGGGCGGGCCCGCGGGGCGCGCCAGCTGGAGCCCGCAAAGGCTGCGGAGCCCGCCATAACCGCCCCCACCGATCCCGCGCCCGCCGCTGCGGGCACCCCGGCCGCCCCGGGGCTGCCCGCCCGCCCGGGGCGCCGCACCGTCGACCTCACCCCGGAGGAGGAGACCATGACCCTGCCGCGGTTCGACTCCCTGGAGCAGAAGCTCAAGGACCTGGAGCGCCAGTTCGGCTGACCGGTTCCGCCGCGGCTGCGGCCCCGGGCGGGTGGCCGGGGCCGC
>NZ_JBHYKG010000131.1:0-22416 GCF_042741245.1 Kitasatospora sp. NPDC058965 | reverse complement strand
AACCACCGGCCCCGGGCGGCGCCGGCCGGGGCCCCGTCGCCCCCCCCCCCCCCCCCCGCCGCCGGGGGGGGCGGCCCGCCCCCCCCCCCCCGCCCCCCGCGCACCGGCCGGAGTCCCCTGGCGGGGGCGGCTGTTGTGACCCCGGTCACCCGACCGCCGCCGGGGTATCCGCCGCGGGTAACCCTGGCGCGAGCACCCCGTCGGATCCTGTAGAGTTCTTCCTGTCAGCGCGGGAACGCGCCGGACAGATGGTGGGCGTAGCTCAGTTGGTAGAGCACCTGGTTGTGGTCCAGGTGGCCGCGGGTTCGAGTCCCGTCGCTCACCCCATCACTTGAGGGTCCGATCTCCTGGAGATCGGACCCTCAAGTCGTTTCCGGGCCATGCACCACAGCTCTCCGGGACCCCCTGTGCGATTCACCTACTCATGAGTAACATGACCGCCATGACGAACACTGCCATCGGCCAGCTGCTGGCCGACACCGTTCCCATGGTCCGCACGCTGAACCTGGCCTACCTGGAGACCACCCCGGAGCGGGCCGTGCTCCAGCTGCCGGACCAGCCGGAGTACCGCAACCACGTGGGCGGTCCGCACGCCGGTGCGATGTTCACGCTCGGCGAGTCGGCGAGCGGCGCGATCGTGCTGGCCGCCTTCGGGGACCAGCTCTCGCGCGCGGTGCCGCTGCCGGTGACCGCCGACATCGCGTTCAAGAAGGTGGCCAAGGGCGCCGTGACCGCCACCGCCACGCTGGGCCGCCCGATCGCCGACGTCGTCGCGGAGCTGGACGCCGGCGTGCGCCCCGAGTTCCCGGTGGCCGTGGAGATCACCCGCGAGGACGGCGCGGTGACCACCGTGATGAACGTGCTCTGGACCCTGCGCCCCAACGACTGAGCCCGACCACGACCGGGCCCGCCGACCCGGCCGGCCCGACCTGCCGGCCCGGACCGACCGGCCGGGCCCACCGGGCCGACTGCGCCGCGGGCGGTCGCCGGGTTCGATCCGTCGTCAGATCAGATCGGCTGAAAATCGTCGCCGCCCGACAGCGGACCCGACGGACAGCCACCGCCCTCGGACCGACTGCCCCCGGACCGGCTGTCCTCGAACCGGCCGGCAGCGGACCGACTGCCCGGGACCGTGCCGGTGTTCGGAGCGTGACTTCGTCCCGGCGCGGCTCGTTCTCCTCTCACGTGCGAGCCAATCACGCGTTCCCCGCGCCCGAACCGCAGCCCGCCGCGCCGGCGGCGCCCACCCGGGCGGGGGGCGGGGAGCGGAGGCACCGGCTCCGGCCACGGCTCCTGGCTGCGGGCGGCGCAGTGCTCGCCCAGGTCTGGGGGCTCGGTTTCGGGGTGGGCCTGGCACACGCGAGCAGTGCGACCCCGCCCTCCGGCCCGACCGGTGCGGCCGGCCGGGCGGTGCGCAGCATCGGCGTGCCGAACACGAACGATGCCGGGAGCGGGGCACTCGGCGTGGCCGGCGAGGCGACTGGGGCCAGCAGCGGTGCCACCTCGGCCGCGGCTCCGGGCACGGTGGACCAACTGCTGCACAACCGGATCAAGGCCGGCGGACTGCCGCTGCCCGGCCAGGCCACCGCACTGCCGGACGCGTTCTCGATCGCCGCGGTGCTGCTGCCCGCGGTTCCGCCGCAGCCGGGTGCCCCGGCGGTGGCCGGCCCGGGCGGCGAGGCGGCGGTCGGCAGCCGGGCCGCGCACGGCGGCGCGTTCCCCGTGCAGCACGGGCGGGCGGAGGGGGACGGCGCCGACGCCGCCGCACCCGCTGCCTGGGCGCCCGGCACCGGATGGGACCGCGGTGCGCCGGCCGCCCGGGGCGCGGCCGACGGGGCATCCGATCGCAGCCCGGTGGTCGCGCTCAACGCCCGGACCGCCGGGACCGCCGCCTCCCGGGACGGCGAGCGGCCACTGGTGGGCCTGCCCCGTCCACTCGCTGACGGCGGGTCGGAGGCGGTCCGCTCCGCCGGCGAACCGGTCCCGCCGGACCCGAACCAGCAACCGGTGACCGTCGCCCCGGCCGCGAGTGCCCAGGCCAGCGGGATGGAGACGGCGGTGCTGTTCCCGATCGCGGCCGGCCTGCTGCTCACCGGTGCCGCGATGTACAAGCACCGCGGCCTGCCCCGGGGCCACTAGGGCCTGTCAGACAGGCCCTGGACCGGCCCTCGGACTCCCGAGTCGGTCGGCGCGCGACCGCTAGCGTCCGCCTGCCGCCGCGAAGGTGCCCGGCGGCGGGGCCGGGGAGGGGACGGCCGTGGCGTCCGTGAGCACCGCCGCGCCGCCGGTGAACGCGACCAGGCCGGCCCCGTGCTCCAACCGTCCGAGCGCCGAGTCCGTCGCCACCCGTCGCCCCAACTCGGCCAGCGGCAGCGGTAGCTGGGCCGCCGCCAGGATCAGGTTGCCGAACCGCTTGCCGCGCAGCACCGCCGGATCCGCGATCAGCGCCACCTCCGGGAAGACCGCCAGCAGCGTGGCCGCCTCGGCCCGGGCGAAGGCCAGTCCGGCCCCGTCGGTGATGTTCGCGGCGTAGCTGCCGCCGGGCGCCAGGACCCGGGCCGCCAGGGTGGCGAACTCCACCGTGGCGCAGTGGGCGGGCACCCGGGCGCCGGCGAAGATGTCGGCGATCACCAGGTCGACGCTGCCCTCGGGGGTGCGCTCCAGCACCGCCCGGGCGTCCGCGCCGCGCACCTTGACCTGGGCACCGGCCGGCAGCGGCAGTTCGGCGCGCACCCACTCGGTCAGGCCGGTGTCGATCTCGGCCACCTGCTGCCGCGAGCGCGGGCGGGTGGCGGCGGTGTAGCGGGCCAGGGTGAGCGCGCCACCGCCCAGGTGCAGCACCTGGATCGGCTTGCCGGGCTCGGCGGCCAGGTCGATCAGGTGCCCCAGCCGGCGCTGGTACTCGAAGGCCAGCCGGGTGGGGTCGGCCAGGTCCACGTGCGACTGGGGGGCGCCGTCCAGCAACAGCGACCAGGCCTGCGGGTGGTCCCGGTCGGGGACCAGCTCGGCCAGTCCGGTCTCGGTGCGCCGGGTGCGCGGCCCGCCGGTGTCGACGCCGTCCGCCTCGAACCCGTCGCTGCTCGGCCGCCTGCGCGGGGCCCGTCGCTCTCGTCCCATACCCTGCAGTATCGCTGGCCGCCGGAACGCCCGCCGCAGGTCGGGGCGGTGATCGGCACGGCAGTCGGGCCGGCGTGAGGCCAGCGATCGGGCCAGCGATCGGGCCGACAGTCGAACCGTTGGTCGGGTCGGCGATCGGGCCGTTGGTCGGCGGCCGCGCCCGGCCGGGTGCGGCGCGGGTCAGAACGGGCCCAGCCCGCCCGCCGCCAGGGTGTTGGCTGCCTCGCACAGGGCCGAGCGCAGCACCCAGGGATCGGTGGGGACCGGTTCCAGGCTCGGACCGGCGGGCGGCAGCAGCCAGTGCGGGTCGGTGGCGGGCAGCTGCACGGCGCCCGGCGAGCAGGAGGTGCCGGGCAGGTGCCAGCGCTCGGCCGTGCCGGCCGGGACCAGGAAGTCCACGCTGGCGCCGGCCGCCCCCTGCTGCACCGAGCCGCAGGCCCGGCGCAGCCGCAGGATGTCCACCGTCTCCAGGCCGTAGCGGAGCGGGACGGTGACGGTGTCCCACGACTGCGGCCGCGCCCGGCCCGCGGTGGCCTCGGCGCCACGGCCGGTGGGGGCGGCCGCGTGGGGCTGCGGCAATCCGGTGACCATCATGCGGGGCCTCCTGGGCTCGGAGTCGGTTCCGCCTCACCGCGGCGGCCGGGCCCCGCCGCCGCGGACCGCGGTCTCCCACAGTCCGACGGGAGTTGACGGCCCGTCAGTGAGACAAGTGATCTGATGGTATGAATATGGCGGCCACTGCATCGGCGGGCCGAGCAGTGCTGATCCTCCGTTACCAACACAACGGCTCCGCACCCCGGATGGCCACGGGGCGCCTTACAGCAAGCCATGGCATTTCATGGCGGATCCGCCGAGAAATGTCTGTTTTGCCATTGAATCGGGGCTAATTTCCCGGGAACTCTTCGTGAGCCTCTGATGACAGCCGGTACTGTCGACCCCGTCGCCTCGGTCGGGCCCACCCGACCCACGGGCCCCACCCCGCATCACGCTCGGAGCGACCCATGGCAATCCCGGCCCACCCGGCCGTCCCGGCCACCGCCCCCGAACCCACCGCCACCGCTGCCGCCGACCGGCCGGCCCCCGGGCCGCCACCGGCCGGCACCCGTCCCGCCCCCAACGCCGCCATGCGCGAGCTGCGCGGCGACCTCTCCCCCGCCGAGTTCGCCACCCTGGTCCGGCGCGCGGCCCGGGAGATCGGCGAGCACGTCTCCTGCGACGCCCGCTACGTCGGCCGGGTCGAGGCGGGCGAGATCCGCTGCCCCAACTACGCCTACGAGCGGGTGTTCCGGCACATCTGGCCGGAACGGTCGCTGGAGGACCTCGGCTTCGCCCCGCGCACCGCGGTGCGCCGCCGGCCGCCGGCCCGCCGGACGCCCCCGTACGACCCCCTCCCCACCGCCCCGCTCCATCCCGACGAGGAGAACGACGACGTGCGCCGCCGTACGTTCCTGACCGGCCCCTCCACGGCCCTGGCCGCCGTGCTGGGCCTGGACGGTCCGCCCCCGGCCGTCCCGCCCCGGGCCGCCGGACCGGTCCCGCTGCCGCGCCGGATCGGCACCGCCGACGTCCGACTCGTCGAGCAGGCCGTCCGCGACATCCGGCTGGCCGACGACGTGCACGGCGCCGACGCCCTGTTCGACCGCGCCGGCCAATCGCTGCGCCACGCCTACCTGCTGCTCAACGAGTGCGACTACTCCGCCGAGACCGAGCGGCGGCTCAACGCGGGCGCGGGCGAGCTGGCCATCTCGGTCGGCTGGCTGGCCCACGACTCGAACCGGCTGGCGGACGCCCGGTCGTTCTACGCCGAGGCGCTGGCCACCGCGCGGATGTCCAACGACACCGCACTGGAGGCGCACGTCTTCTGCAACACCGCCTTCCTGGCCCGGGACGCCGGACGGCCGCGGGAGGCGCTGCGGGCGGCCCAGGCCGGCCAGAGCGCGGCCCGCCGGCTGGACTCCGACCGGCTGCTCTCGCTGCTGGCCATGCGCGAGGCCGGCGGCTGGGCGGTGCTGCGCGACCGGGAGGCCTGCGAGCGCGCGCTGTCCCGCGCCTACACCCTGTTCGACCGGGGCGAGAGCGAGGCCGACCCGGAGTGGATGTCGTTCTACGGCGAGGCC
Source organism: Kitasatospora sp. NPDC058965 (assembly GCF_042741245.1). Lineage (NCBI taxonomy): Bacteria > Bacillati > Actinomycetota > Actinomycetes > Kitasatosporales > Streptomycetaceae > Kitasatospora > Kitasatospora sp. NPDC058965. Next base: position 17,182 of record NZ_JBHYKG010000131.1, on the reverse strand, counting down.
GAGATCGCCGGGTTGGAGGCGCAGTGCTGGGGCGCCCTCGGCGAGTGGGACCTGGCCAGCCACCGGGCCGGCCGGGCGATAGCGCTGCAGCAGCCGCACTTCGTCCGCAACCGGGCCCTGTACACGGCCGAGTTGGCGCGCGACCGGCTGGGCCGCGGCGACCTGGTCGGGGCCGCCGCGCACGGCGCCGCGGCGGTGGGGCTGCTCGACCGGGTTCGCTCGGCCCGGATCCGCGGCATGCTCCGGGACACCGCGGACCGGTTGCGACCGCACGGCGCGGTGGGCGAGGTGCGGGCCTTCCTGGCCGACTACGACCGCGCGGTCGCGGCCTGAGCCGACCGCGCCGCCGCGGCCCGGCGCCCCCGCAGTCCCGCGAGCGCACGGACCCGCGGGCGCAAGGCCCCGCGGGCTCAGTGGCCCAGCGCGTCCAGGTGGCTGTGGTCGTTCCAGATCTCGATCGCCGGCAGGCCGTACTCCCAGGAGAGCACCGAGAGCGCGGCCGTCCCCAGCTTGAGCCGCTGACCGTACTCCGGGGCCAGCCCGAGCCAGCGGGCGGCCAGCACCCGCAGCAGGTGGCCGTGGGCGAAGACCATGACGTCGCTGTCGGCCGCGTGCATCGTGGTGGTGTCCGGGTGCGGGGTCCCGTGGTCCTCCTCGATCCCCGCGAGGAAGGCGTCGGCCCGGGCGCCCACCTCGGCGAGCTTCTCGCCACCCGGCACACCGTCGCGCCAGATCAGCCAGCCGGGCTGGTCGGACTCGCGGATCTCGGCGCCGGTGCGGCCCTCGTAGGCGCCGTAGTCCCACTCCAGCAGCTCCGGCCGGTCCACCGCCCGGTCGCCGAACCCGGCCAGCTCACAGGTCTCCCGGGCCCGGGAGAGCGGGCTGGTGAAGACCCGGGCCTCCGGCAGGCCGTTCCACGGCGCGCGCCGCAGCCGGGCGCCGACCAGGCGGGCCATCTCGCGCCCCTCCTCGGTCAGCGGGATGTCGGTCCGGCCGGTGTGCTGGCCGCTCGCCGACCAGGCGGTCTCACCGTGGCGGACGAGGATCAGACGAGCGGGCATCACGGGCTCCTGACGGGGAGGGGCACAAGCACCTGGTGGGCGGGGCACTGCTCATGATTCCCTACCCGGCGGTTACCCCCGGGTACACCCCACCCCTCGGACAGCAGCGGTACTGCGGGAGGTCGGGGCCGCGGGGGCGGAGCCGCACCGGCGCGGCCGGTGCGCCCGCCTGTCGGTGGCGAGTGGGAGACTGGCCCGCACCATGGATGTCTTGCTCTCCGATCAGGTCGGCCGGCAGTTGGCCGCGCTGCGCGGGCCCGCCGAACCGCGTGGCCTGGACGCCCGGGCGCTGGCCGCCCTGGCCGCCAACCCCGGGTGCCGCCGCCGCGCCGTACTGGATGCCGCCGGGGTGGACAAGGGCGCGGTGGCCGCGCGCCTCGGGCGCCCCGCGCCGTTCGGCCGCTCGCCCTTCGCCATCGCCCGCGGCACCGTCTTCGAGGCCCGGTTGAAGGCGGACGGGTGCGCGGCCCTGCTGGATCCGCTGCGCCGCCACCTCGGGCTGCCGCCCGGCGAGGGCGACCGGTTGGAGCTCCCCGACCTGCTGACCGGCGCCGGTCCGGCGGTGCGCGCCGCCCGGACGGCGCAGGCGCTGGCCGAGGCGGTCGAGGCCTCGCTCGCCGACCCGGCCCACTGGACCCTGCTGGACCATCCGATGCTGCGCCTCACCGTGGCCGGCGCCCCGGCCTACCTGGAGCCGGACGCGGTGATCGTGCACGGCGGCCGGTGCACCGTGGTGGAGATCAAGTCCTTCCCGGTGCTGGACGGTTCGGCGGACCCGGCGAAGGTCGGCGCGGCGGCCCGGCAGGCCGCGGTCTACGTGCTGGCGCTGCAGCACGCCGCCGCCGCGGCGCGCCCGGAGCCGGACGGGCCCTGCGACCCCTACCGGGAGCAGCAGCTGCCCGGCAGCCCGCGGCTGACGGTGCTGCTGGTCTGCCCGCAGGACTTCGGTCAGCGTCCGACGGCGGCCGCCCTCGACGTGCGCCGCGAACTGGCCGCCACCCGGCGCCAGCTGTCCCGGATGACCCGGATCGAGGAGCTGCTGGGCGCGTTGGCCCCCGGCACCAGCTTCGACCTGGCCCCCGACGCCGCCGGCGAACCCACCCGCCCCGCGGAGGAGTTGGCCGAGGCGGTGGCCGCCGTGCCGGCCTCCTACGGTCCGGAGTGCCTGTCCGCCTGCGAGTTGGGCTTCCTCTGCCGTGCCCAGGCCCGGTCGGCCGACGAGGTCACCCAGCTCGGCCGCGGCGTGCGCGCCGACTTCGGGCAGCTGACCACCGTCGAGGCGGCGCTGGCCGCGGCCGCAGGCACCCCGGGCACCACCGACGAGGCCGCCGACGAGGCCGCCGAACGCCTGCACCGGGCAGCCCGGTTGCGCGCCGAGGCGCTGGCCGAGGCGGCGGCCGGATGAGCCTGCTCAGCACCCTGGCCCGGCTCCAGGCGGTCCGCAGCGGCCACGCCGAGCCGCTGGCCACCGTGTGCCACCGCCACCTGTCGCCGCGCCCACTGGTGCTGGTGCCGCTGGCCACCGCGGTGGAGGACGGCGCCCCGCTCGCCGTCCTGCTGGGCACCGACCGCACCGCACCCGCGCTGCACTTCGTGCCGCAGCCGCTCAACCGCGAGCGCCGGTTCGAGTTCCTGGCCGCCCTGGCCGACGAGGTGCTGCCCTACCTGGAGTCCTTCGCCGCCGACACCGAGCCGGTCGAGGGGTCGGAGAAGGATCCGCAGACCGGCGAGAAGATCCCGGTCGTCCGCGAACTGTGCGCCGATGCACCGCAGTTGATCGTGCCCAACACCGGCGGGGTGCGCCACCTGGCGCTGCTCGGCCGGGCCACCCGGTTCCGCCGCACCGCCGAGGACCCGGATCCGGGCCCGTTCCCGGCGCCGCCCCGGGTGCCGCTGCTCGGCCGCTGGCTGACCCACCTGGCCGAGCGCTCCCAGGTGCCGGGCTCCTGCCTGCTGCTGCCGATGACCGGCCTGCTGTCCCGCCACTGGGCCACCGGCCAGAGCCAGTTGGAGGACCAGCAGTTGGCCGCCCAACTCGCCTGGCACACCGAGCCGGCCGGCTTCGGGGCCGGGACCGGCGCCGCGGCCGCGGAGTTCGTCGAGACCGCCCGGGACGAGCACGGCCAGCTGCTGCACCCGCCGGCCAGCCCGGCCACCGACCCGCGCTTCGACGAGAAGCGGCTGGCTCCGGCGATCGCCCGCTACGACGCGGCGCTGACCGCCCTGCGCCACGCCGAGGGCGCCGAACGGGTGGCCGCCGGACAGCGCGCACTGGACCTCGCCGTCGAGGCGCTGCGCGCGCTGCTGCTCGGCGTGCTGCTGCCCACCTGGCACGACGTCTGGCAGGGCCTGGACCTGCTGCGGACCCTGCCGCCCGCGGCGCACGTGGCCGAGCGCTGGGAGAGCGACCGCTGGTCCTACACCGGCCACCGCGACCGGCTGGCCGCCGGCGAGCCCCCGCAGCCCCGGCTGGACGACGCGGTCACGGCCGCCCGCAAGCTGGCGCTGCGCGAGCGCGAGCAGGTCCGGCTGGAAGTCGGCGAGGCGCTGGACGACCCGCTGGCGATGGCCGAACGGCGGCTGGCCGGCGAGGCGTTCAGCGGTGTGGTGACCGAGGTGGAGCCCGCCTACGACACCTCGGGCCGCAGCCCCAAGCCCCGCCCGCTGCTCACCGTGCGGACCGACGACCGCCCGCACGCGGATCCGGGCCGGGAGGCCCACCGGGCCGGCGCGGGCCCGGTGGCGCAGAAGGCCGAGATCACCGCCTTCGAGACGGCGACCGGCCTGCTCACGCTGCGGTTGCTGAGCGGCATGGGCCGCCGCAAGGAGCCGGAGCCGGGCACCGTGCCGGCCGTCGGCGACCGGGTCACCTTCACCCTGTTCGAGCTGACGCCCCGTCAATCGGCCCCGCTCCCCGAGCCGGACGACACTCCGTGGACACACGGTGGTCCTCCCGCCGCCGCCCGGAATTCGACTGCCACCAGGGAAGAATGGGCATGACCAGCACCGTGAGCCTTCTCGATCCCACCGCGACCGGCACCGCCCCGACCGGTCCCCGCGCGACCGACCCGGGCGCCGCCGCCGACGCCGCGGTGGCCGCCATCCTGGACGCCACCGTCCGCCCCGCCCCGGGCGCACCGCGCGGGGTGGTGGTGGACTCCCCGCCGGGCGCCGGCAAGTCCACCCTGGTGGTCCGGGCCGCGCAGGAGCTGGTGGGCGCGGGCGAGCGGCTGATGATCGTGGCCCAGACGAACAGCCAGGTGGACGACCTGGTCGACCGACTGGCGAGCAAGGCACCCGGGTTGACCATCGGCCGGCTGCACAGCTCGGACGCCCGGCCGGCCGCCGAGGCACTGCGCCACCCCAACGTGCTGGCCTCCGGCAAGGTGGGCGACCTGCTGGAGCAGAGCGTGGTGGTCTCCACCGCGGCCAAGTGGCAGTGGGTCAAGGAGGTCGAGCCCTGGCGGCACGCCATCGTGGACGAGGCCTACCAGATGCGCTCGGACGCGCTGCTGGCGGTGGCCCGGCTGTTCGAGCGGGCGCTCTTCGTCGGCGACCCGGGCCAGCTGGACCCGTTCACCGTGGTGGGCACCGAGCAGTGGAGCGGGCTGAGCTACGACCCGTCGAGCAGTGCGGTGGTCACCCTGCTGGCACACAACCCGGCGATCGTGCCGCACCGACTGCCGGTCTCCTGGCGGCTGCCCGCCTCGGCCGCGCCGCTGATCTCCGAGGCCTTCTACCCGTACACGCCGTTCCGCTCCGGCACCGGGCCGGGCGACCGGCTGCTGATCCCGACCACGGCCCCGGACGGCGGTCCGGTGGACGCCGCGATCGACGAGGCCGCCGAGACCGGCTGGGCGCTGCTGGAGCTCCCCGCCCGGCACACCGTGCGCACCGATCCGCAGGCCGTGGCCGTGGTGGCCGAGACGGTGCGCCGGCTGCTCGACCGGCAGCCGGCGGCCCACTCCGAGCAGGGCCGCACCCCGCTGACCGCCGGCCGGATCGCGGTCGGCACCGCGCACCGCGACCAGGCCGCCGCGGTCCGGGCCGCGCTCGCCGCACTCGGGGTCCCGGTGGACCCGGCGGCCGGTCCCGCCGTCACCGTGGACACCGCGAACCGGCTGCAGGGCCGCGAGTACGACGTGACGGTGGTGCTGCACCCGCTCTCCGGGCGCCCGGACGCCACCGCCTTCCACCTGGAGACGGGGCGGCTGTGCGTGCTGGCCTCCCGGCACCGGCACGCCTGCATCGTGGTGGCCCGGGCCGGCATCGAGCGGCTGCTGGACGACCACCCGGCCACCGATCCGGTGCAGTTGGGCGCCGCCGTACGGATCCCGCCGGGCTGGCCGGAGGAGATCGGCGGCCGGATGATCCCGCTGCTGGAGCGGGTCGGCGCCCAGTTCCCGGACGGCTGGGAGGCCAACCACCGGGTGCTGCAGCAGCTGTCCGAGCACCGGGTCCGGCTGCGGTAGCGGGCGGCGCACGCCCCGGCGTGCGTGCGGTTCGTGCGCACCGTTCCGCTAGTGGCGGGGTGCGAGTGACAATGGACGACGGCCGTTCGGACGACGGCTCGCCGGCCGTCGTCCCTCCCCGTCCCCCGAAGGTGCGTCTCGATGCCCGATCGCCAGGATCCGCCCCGCCGGCTGCGCCCGGCGCCGCTGCTCTTCGAACCCGACGCCCTGGTGGCCGAGCCGGAGCGGTTCTTCCAGCTGGAGAGCATCGACGACCCCGGAGAACTGCTGCGGCGGTCGACCGAGTTGGCGCTGGCGTTCCGGGTCGCGGCCGAGCGGGCCACCGACTACCAGGCGATCGCGGCCGCCCAGCTGGCCGATCCGCGCCGGTTCGACGCGCTCTCGGTGGCGGAGCTCGCGGCCCGGGCGGACTGGACCGCCGACTACGCGGCGCGGATGGTCGAGTACGGGCGCGGACTGCTGCGCCAGCGCGGCGCGGCGGAGTAGGACCCGGCCGCTGGCATATGCGGCGGGAAAGGCTACGCCGTCCGACCGGCCGCTGTCCGGCGAATCCGGCTTTCGCTGCGCGCGGATCCGGTCGGGGCGCACCCTGCTGCGCGTGGACATCTGGACCGAAGCTTCTGTGGCGAATCTCACGGTCGACGGCGAGGCCTGGCTGGCCTCCGCCAGCGACTACCCGCGCAGCATGCGCGCGCTCTGGCAGGCCCGCCCGTGGGCCCCGGTGGTCCTGCCCTGCGGCCGGGCCTTCGACGTGATCAGCATGCCGGCCCTGTTCGCCCGGTCGGTGCTGGACGAGCTCTGGGCCTCCGGCCCGGGCTGCGGTCCGGTGGCCGCCTACCGCGGGCGCACGCTGCTCTTCGTCCAGCCCGGTGCGGCGGGCCGGCTGCGCACCCTGCTGGCCTGGGAGGAGTGGGCCCGGGACGTGCCGCCGCTGCTCTGCCACGGTCTGGGCGACGCGGTCACGGTCCCCGCGGTGCACCAGGGCGTCGCGCAGCCGACCGGCTCCGGGCGGGGCGAGGCGCCGGGGCGCTGGATCGTGGCACCGGACTCCCGCGAGCCCTGGCTGCCGAGCGCCGGAGTGCTGCTCTGGGCCTGCGTCCGGGCCGCCCGGGAGGCCGAGCCGGTCCGGCCGGAGCCGGTGCGCAGCGCGCCCCGCCCGCTGCCGAGCGCCGTGCGCACCCCGCTGGCGGTCCGCCCGGCCCAGTTGCTCCCGCTCTTCCCGGCCTGAACGGGGCGGTCCGCCCCGATGACGGAATTCGATTTTGGCTCCGTCTGAACGCGCTGCTAGAGTTTCCTCTGTCAGCAGGCGCCGCTAGCTCAGTTGGTTAGAGCAGCTGACTCTTAATCAGCGGGTCCGGGGTTCGAGTCCCTGGCGGCGCACCGACAGCCGAAGGCCCCTCGCGAGAGCGAGGGGCCTTCGGCGTTTCCGCCTGCCGACCCGCCCGCGCCCCGCAGGCCCTGCGCGACCGTCACGACCGTTCGGACCGAAAGCGTGTTGCCCTCGAACGACCGTGGGCCCTAACCTGCCCCACTGGTCCCTGACGTCACTTCAGTCACGGATCTCACGGGGGAAGAAACGACGGGGGCGGGCCATCGGCCCATACTTGCGCGCGAATCGGACAGACCGTCAGATCACCTGGCCACGAAGTGTGACGTCGCCATGACATCCAGTGTCGTCCGTTCCCCAGGAGAACCCTCATGCAACACCGCGGCTCACCGCCGCTGCGGAGACAGCGCGCCCTCCGCGGCCTCGCCGTCGTGGCCACCCTCGCCACGGTGGTCGGCGGCCTCGCCACGCCCGCCTACGCCACCGCCCCGACGACGCCCGGCAAGCCGTCCGCCGCGCCCGCCGGCGCGCCGGACGGCCCCGCCCAGCGGGCCCGGGCCAGGGCGAAGCAGACCGGCCGGCCGGTCACCGTGGACGAGCTCACCACCGAGAACTCCACCCTGGCCGCCAACCCGGACGGCAGCTTCACCCGCACCCAGAGCCCCCGGCCCACCCGGATCCGCAGGAACGGCGCCTGGACCGACCTCGACCCCACCCTCCGGGCGAACGCCGACGGCACCCTCTCCCCGGTCGCCACCACCACCGGCGTCACCCTGTCCGGCGGCGGCACCGCTCCGCTGGCCGCCTTCCAGGACCCCGCCGGCCACCACCTCGCGCTGAGCCTGCCGTTCGCGCTGCCCAGGCCGACGGTCGACGGCAGCACCGCGACCTACACCGGTGTGCTCCCGGACGTGGACCTGGAGGTGCACGTCACCGACCAGGGCGCCTTCCGCGAGGTCCTGGTGGTCAAGAACGCCGCGGCGGCCGCCAACCCGGCGTTGCGCACCCTGCGGCTGGCCACCAGCACCAACGGGCTGACCACCAGCGCCGACCGGGACGGCAACCTGACCGTCAGGGCCGCCGACGGCAGCACCGCCTTCCAGCTGCCCACCCCGGTGATGTGGGACTCCGCGCACACCACCGGCGTGGTGCTGCCGCAGAACACCGTGGTGCTCGGTGCCGAGGCGGCCCCGAAGAGCGCCCGGGCCGCCGCGGCCGAGGCGGACCGGGCCACCCGGCCGGTCCCGGTCTCCGCCGCTCCCCCCGGCGCCGTCGACCCGGCCGACGCCCTGAGCTCCAGCAAGGCCGGCCCGGGCCGCGGCGCGCACATCAGCAAGCTGGACGTGCGGGCGGACGACCACTCGATCAGCCTGGTGCCCGACCCGGACCGACTGGCCGACGCGGTCTACCCCGTCTTCGTCGACCCGTACGTGAACCCGTGGTCCAGCGGCACCAACAGCTACACGGAGGTCAAGGAGGGCTGCCCCTCGCAGACCCTCTACAACGTCGCGCAGGACAACGGCGAGGCCATCGGGTACCAGCAGTACGACCCGAACTGCGCCGGGCTCTACCGGTCCTACTACGACCTGGACACCCGCTGGCTGAACAGCTCGATGGTGCTCCAGAAGTCGGTCCTGACCTTCACCGAGACCTACGGGGCCGACCACGGGTGCGACAACACCTGGGAGGCCTACCTCGACTTCACCAGGTCCTTCGACGGCAACACCAGTTGGAGCAACCAGCCCTACGACGCCGGCAACCTGGGCGTCCAGACGCCCAAGAGCGCCTACTTCGGCTGCGGCAACCGCTCGGTCGCCTTCGACATCACCAGCACCCTCGCGGCGCACCCGACGTACCCCGACTTCAGCTTCATGCTGCGCGGCAACGAGAACAAGTACTCCACCAACTACGGGTTCATGCGCTTCGGCACCAACCCGACCCTGGTGACGGACTTCGACGTGGCCCCGCAGGTCCCGGTCTCGATGGCCACCAGCCCTGCCTCGCAGAACCCGAGCACCACGGCCTGCGGCAGCGGCGCCCCGGGCTGGATCGGGATGACCACGCTGAACGGGAACGCCTCCAACATCACGCTCAGCGCCCAGCTGAACAGCCAGATGAACGGGGTCAACCTGCAGGGCCGGTTCCACGTCTGGGACAACTCGATGAACGGCGGTGGCGGTCAGCCGACCGACTGGGTCTACCCGACCAGCTCGTGGGTGGGCAACAACCCCGGCAGCTGGACCACCGTCTCCGCCAACATCGGCGGCCAGGTGCAGGACGGGCACAACTACGGCTGGGACGTGCAGGCCACCGACGGCACGCTGTCCAGCGCGGTCTCCCCGTACTGCCACTTCAAGGTCGACCTGACCCCGCCGAGCCTGGCCACCTTCGCCGACTCCACGGCCTTCCCGCCGCTGGGCAGCGGCCGGCCGGCGACCGCGCACGCGGGTGACAGCGGGGTGTCGATCGCGGTCTCCAGCGTCGACCCGATCCCGACCGGCTGCACCAACGGGGCGAACGGCGCCTGCGACGCCAGCGGCGTGGCCGGCTTCCAGTGGGCGCTCGACCAGAACATCCCGGTCAGCGGGGCCAACTACGCGGCCGCGACGGCCGGCTCCGGCACCTCCGCCACCGCGAACATCCCGATCAACCTGACGCCGAACCAGTGGGGCACCCACACGCTCTTCGTCCGGGCGGTCGACAACGCGGGCAACACCCAGGCCACCGCCGCCGCCTACAGCTTCTACGCGCCGTGGAACTCCACCGTGCACGTGGTCGCGGGCGACCTGACCGGCGACGGCGTGCCGGACCTGGTCACCCCGGGCACGGACGACAACCTGTACCTGGTCAAGGGCAACACCGACCTGGGCAGCGCCCCGGAACTCGCCTCCACCGCGGCGGGCTCGCCCAACCAGCTCGGCTGGAGCTCGTTCCTGGTCACCCACCGCGGTTCGGAGGTGCAGGGCACGGTCGACGACCTCTTCGCGCTGAAGAACACCACGCCCAAAGCGATGTACCTGTACGCCAACGACGGCAACGCCGCGGCTCCGGCCGGCGGCAGCTCCGTTCCCGGGCACTTCAACAACCTCAACGTCCAGGTGCTGACCAAGCCGGCCGCCTGTGCGGGATCCTGCACCGGCTACAGCAGCAGCTGGGACGCGGTCACCCAGATGGTGGCGCCCGGCGCGTTCAGCCGGCTCCCGACCTGGAACGCCCTCGGGGTCAACCCGTACGCCGACCTGATCACCGTGGAGAACGGCAAGCTCTGGTACTACCCCGGCAGCGCCAAGGGCGGCGCCAACCTGTCCGCACCGTACCTGATCAGCTCGGACGACTGGTCCAACGCGACCCTGATCGCCCCGGGCACGGTCGGCGGCAGCGTCAACACCGCCGCCAACCCGCCGACCACCCAGGGCGGCACCCCCACCCTCTGGGCCCGCAACAACATCACCGGCGCGGTGAACCAGTACACCCTCGGCTTCGACCCGGGTACCGGCACCCCCGCCATGAGCCTGAACGCCCCGGCCCGCGGCTTCCTGGGCAGCGGCGTCAAGGCGACCGGCGGCGGCGCCCTGTGCCTGGACGACGCCCTCGCCGCCACCCAGGACGGGACCAAGGTCCAGGTCTACGGCTGCAACGGCTCGGACGCCCAGAGCCTGACCGTCGGCACCGACAACAGCATCCACCTCAAGGGCAAGTGCCTGGACGTGAGCGGGGGCGGAACCGGCAACGGCAACCCGGTCCAGCTGTGGCACTGCAACAACTCCACCGCGCAGAAGTGGGTCCAGCCGCCCGGCAGCAACGAGTGGCAGAACCCCTACTCCGGCCGCTGCCTGGCCGATCCGTCGGACAGTCAGAGCCCCGGCACCCAGCTGGTGATCGAGGACTGCTCCGGCACCGACCCCGGCCAGAACTGGGCGGCCCCCGCCGGCAGCGCGGCCCCGCCGGTCCAAGCGGTGCTCGCGCTGGGCGCCGGCACCGCGGCGGACTACCCGACCGTGCTGTCGGCCGGTGACGCGCACCAGAGCGGCAACCCCGACCTCTACCTGGTCGACGGCACCGGCAAGGTGGCCGCCTTCGCCGGCACCGCCCCCGACCCGAAGACCGGCCTGGCCCAGTTCGGCAACTGGATCCCGCAGGCCCTGGGCGCGCTGCACACCACGAGCGCCAACCTGCCGCTGGCCGGCCAGAGCGGCGGACAGACCGCCGATCTCACCGGTCAGCACCCGGGCACCGTGCTCGGCGGCGTCTCCTTCGGTCCGGACACCGTCAACAACGCCGCCACCACGGTGGCCGAGTTCCCGGGCACCGCCGGGAGCGAGATCGACACCGCGGGCACCGCGATCGACACCGGCCACTCGTTCTCGTTCAGCGTGATGGCCAAGCCGACCACCGGCAGCACCGGCGTGGTGCTCAGTCAGGACGGCGTCAACGGCAGCGGGTTCATCCTCTGGGCCGACGCCTCCGGCGTCTGGCGGTTCGTCATGGCCCGCTCCGACAGCAGCGGGTGGGACTACGACTACACCGTGGACAGCACCAACGCGGCGGCGCTCGCCGTGAAGGTCGGCGCCTGGACCAGGCTGGCCGGCAGCTACGACGCGGCCAGCGGCCGGACGAACCTCTGGGTCAACGGGGTGCTGGCCGGCACCGGGTGGCACACCAGCCAGTCCGGGATCAGCGGTCCGCTGGTGATCGGCCGGGACAAGTACGCGGGCAACCCGAACGCGTTCTTCACCGGCGCCGTCGCCGACCTGACCGTCAACGACTACGCCGTGCCGGTCAGCGGCGGACCGAGGATCACCTCGGGCGTCTCCCCCAAGTGCCTGGACAACAACAACGGGTCGCCGGCCAACGGCAACCACGTCCAGGTCTGGGACTGTTCCGGCTACACCCCGGGCGCCGCCGGCCAGCAGTGGTCGCTCAACGCCAACGGCACCCTCACCAACGCCGGCGCCTGCCTGGACGCCGGCGGCGCCGGCACGCTGAACGGCACCCCGGTCGACGTCTGGGCGTGCAACGGCGGCGGCAACCAGCGGTGGATCCCGCGCGCCGACGGCAGCCTGCTCAACCCCGCCTCGGGGCGCTGCCTGGCCGATCCGGCCGCCAGCACGACCAACGGCACCCAGCTGATTCTGTGGGACTGCGCGTCCGGGCACCCGGAGCAGACCTGGAACGTCGGCGGCCTTACCAATGCTTGACGGTTCGTAGGCCACTGTCGACTCCCCGCGCCCGGGTCCCGCGGCATTTCGCCGCGAGGCCCGGGCGTCTTGCACACAAGAGCGTTGCGACTCCGACGGAGCGCACACTAATGTCCCCAGCAGGCCCACCATTCACAGCAGTACCAGGGCCTACGGGGGAGCGGGGCGGACTGATCAGCGGTGCCTTCGCGCGGGCATTTTCCTGCGCCGGAAGGCACCGTCGGCACGCTGCGGCTGGGCACGGACGACGTTCCCCCGGCGCACGTGCTCTGTCCCACCTCGAAAAGGACCTTCCCATGTCGCACCGCGGCTCACCGCGGCCGAACCGGCCGCGCCCGCTGCGCGGTCTCAGCGCCGTGGCCGTGCTGGCCACCGTGCTCGGCGGCCTGGCCACCCCGGCCTTCGCCGTCGGCAACCAACTGCCCCCGGGCAAGGACGCCCCGCCGGCCCACAACACGCCCGTCGACGCCCACCCCGGCCCGGCGCAGCAGGCACAGGCCGAGGCGAAGAAGACCGGCAAGCCGGTCACCGTCGACGCGCTGACCACCGAGACCTCGCTCACGGTGGCCAACCCCGACGGCAGCTTCACCACCACGCGGCACGTCCAGGCGGCCCGGGTGAAGAAGGGCGGCGCGTGGGTCGCCACCGACGCCACCCTGGCCAAGAACGCCGACGGGACCTTCTCCCCCGCCGCCACCCCCTCCGGGGTCACCCTGTCCGGCGGCGGCACCGCGCCGCTGGCCGCGTTCAAGGACAAGGCCGGCCACCAGTTCGCGATGACCCTGCCGTTCGCGCTCCCCAGGCCGACCGTCAGCGGCGACACCGCGACCTACGCCGAGGTGCTGCCCGGCGTCGACCTGCAGGCCACCGTCACCGACCAGGGCGCCTTCCACGAAGTCCTCGTCGTCAAGAACGCCGGGGCCGCGGCCGACCCGCGACTGCAGACGCTCAAGCTCGCCACCAGCACCAACGGCCTCACCACCAGCACCGACACCGACGGCAACCTCACCGTCAAGACCGCCGACGGCCAGGCCGCCTTCGACGCGCCGGCCCCGCTGATGTGGGACTCGGCTGCTCAGGCCGCCCCCACCGGCGCCACCCCGCACGCCGGCGCCGCGGCCGCCGAGGCCGCGCCGAAGGCCAGGGCGATCTCTCCCGACGCCCCGGCCGCCCCGGCCGGCTCCGCCGACCCGGCGGGCCAGGTCGGCTCCTCCAAGGACGGCCCGGGCCACGGCGCGCACATCTCCAAGCTGAAGGTCACGGCGGACAGCGGCTCGGTCACCCTGGTGCCGGACGCCGACCAGCTGGCCCACGCCACCTTCCCGGCCTTCATCGACCCGTACGTCAACCCGCACACCGGGGGGACCAACCACTACACCGAGGTCAAGGAGGGCTGCGCGGGCCAGGCGCTCTACGACCAGGCCCAGACCAACGGCGAGGGCATCGGCTACCAGCAGTACGACTCCAACTGCTTCGGCCTGTACCGCACGTACTACGAGATGGACACCAGCTACTTCAACAGCAGCATGTCCGTCCAGCAGGCCACCCTGAACCTCACCGAGACGTACGGTGCCGACCACGGCTGCGGCAACCAGTGGGGCATCGGGCTCAACCTGACCGGCGGCATCAACGGTTCCACCAGCTGGGGCAGCCAGCCCGGCTACGTGGACGGCTTCGGCACCCAGAACGTGGCCACGGCGGCGTCCGGCTGCGGCAACCAGTCGGTCGCCTTCGACATCACCCGGGCCGTCAGCCAGCACCTCGGGTACAACAACCTGACGTTCCTGATCTACGGCAACGAGAGCAAGTACTCCACCAACTACGGGTTCATGCGGTTCAGCACCAACCCGTACACGGTCACCAGGTTCGACGTCGCCCCCGACGTGCCGACCAACACCCAGATCTCCCCCCAGCCGCAGAACCCCGCCGGCTCGGGCTGCACCGGCGGCCCGGCCGGCTGGATCGGGATGACGACGCTGAACGGCAACGCGTCGAACATCACCCTCAGCGCCACCGTCAGCACCCAGATGCAGGGCGTCAACGTGATGGCCCACTTCCACGTGTGGGACAACATGGTCAACAACGGCTCCGGCGGCCCGACCACCGCGACCTGGCCGAACGGCAACTGGACCGCCACCGGCGGCACCTCGTCCGCCAACATCGGCGGGCCGGTCTCCGACGGCCACACCTACGGCTGGAACTCCTGGAGCGACGACGGCACGCTGGGCAGCGGCGGCTCGCCCTTCTGCTACTTCACCGCCGACCTGTCGGCGCCGAGCCTGGCCACCTTCACCCCGTCCCCGGCCTTCCCGCCGCTGGGCAGCGGCCAGACCCCGGCCGGGTTCGCCGGCGACACCGCCACGGTCAAGGTCAGCAGCGTCGACCCGACCCCGAGCGGCTGCAACCTGGCCGCCTGCCTGGCCAGTGGCGTGGCGAAGTTCGAGTACGCGCTGGACCAGAACATCCCGGCCGTCGGCGCCCACTCCGTCCCCGCCACCGCCGGCGCGGGCACGTCGGGCACCGCCAGCATCCCGATCACCGTGGGGCCCGGCCAGTGGGGCACCCACACCCTGTACGTGCGGGCGATCGACAAGGCCGGCAACACCCAGGCCACCGCCGCCGCCTACAGCTTCTACGCGCCGTACAAGCCCGGTGCCAAGGTGGTGGCCGGTGACCTGAACGGCGACGGCATCCCGGACCAGGTGGTCCCGAACCCGGACGGCAACCTCTACCTGATCCCGGGCAACTCCGACCCGGGCGGCATCCAGGTGGCCTCCACCGCGGCCAACGCCCCGGACGGCAAGAGCTGGAACAACTTCCTCGTGGCGCACCGTAGTTCGGAGAGCCAGGGGATGGTGGACGACCTGTTCGCGCTGAACCGGAGCGTCTCGCCCAAGACGCTGTACGTCTACGTCAACGAGGGCACCGCGGGAGCCCCGGGCGGCGGCGCCGGGACCAGCGGCCACTTCAGCAACAGCGGCAGCAGCATCCAGCAGCAGGCCACCAAGCCGCAGGGCTGCAACGGCGCCGGCTGCACCGGCTACTACAGCAACAGCTGGGACGCCGTCACCCAGCTGGTCGCGCCGGGTGCGTTCAGCCGACTGCCGCAGTGGCAGGCCGCGGGGCTCAGCCCGTACGCCGACCTGATCACGGTGGAGAACGGCAGGCTCTGGTACTACCCGGGCTCCGTCAACGCCGCCGCGCACTTCTCGACCCCGACCATGATCAGCTCGGACGACTGGTCGAACACCACGCTGATCGCCCCGGGCGTGGTCGGCGCCTCGGTGGACACCACCACCGACCCCGCCCACCCGGCCACCACCGGCGGCACCCCGACCCTGTGGGCCCGCAACAACACCACCGGCGCGATCACCCAGTACACCCTCACCTTCGACGCCAACGGTCAGCCCACCGGCAACCTGAGCGCCCCGAAGAGCGGCCTGCTCACCTCCGGTGTCCCCGGCAACCTGTGCGCCGACATCACCGGCGCCAACTACGCCAACGGCACCGCCCCCGAGGTGTGGGGCTGCGCCCCCGGCGCGTTCAACCAGACCTTCAGCCTCGGCACCGACGGCAGCCTGCACATCATGGGCAAGTGCGTGGACGTGTCCCACTCGGCCACCGCCCCCAAGTCCCCGGTCGACCTGTGGGACTGCAACAACAGCGGCGCCCAGAAGTGGAACCCGGTGGCCGGCACCGGCCAGCTCCAGTACGGCTCCACCGGGCTCTGCCTGACCGTGCCGGGCACCCCCGCGGCCGGCGTCGCACTGGTGGCGGACACCTGTGTCGCGGGCGGCACGCCGTCGCAGAACTGGGCCGCGACCACCGCGCTGCCGGCGCAGCAGCCGCTGCTCCCGCTGGGCGTGGGCGCCAACGTCTACCCGACCCTCACCTCGCCGGGTGACGTGACCGGTGACGGCAACCCCGAGCTGTACGTGCTCAACGGCACCGGCCAGATCAGCGAGTTCCCCGGCACCGCGCCGAACGCGGCCGGCACCGCCCAGTTCAGCGGCTACCAGCCGCAGGTGCTCGGCCCGCTGCACGCCGCCAACGCCAACTGGCCGCTGACCACCCCGGTCAACGGCGTGGTGACCGACACCACCGGCGCGCACAACGGCACCGTCGGCAGCGGCCTGACGTTCGTCTCCGACACGGTCAACGGCAGCGCCACCACGGTGGCCGCCTTCCCGGGCGTGCTCGGCGCCGAGGTCGACACGGCCGGCACCGCGGTCGACACCGGCAACTCCTTCTCGATCACCCTGTGGGCCAAGGCCGCCGCCAACGGCGGGGTGGTCGCCAGCCAGGACGGCGTGAACTCCAGCGGGTTCATCCTCTGGCCGGAGCAGAGCGACGGTTCCTGGCGGTTCGGCATGGGCAACACCGACGACCCGAACACCTGGAACTACGACCAGACCACGTACCCGCTGAACAGCGCCGCCGCCAAGGTGACGCCCAACCAGTGGACCAAGCTGACCGCCAGCTTCGACGCCGCCACCGGTCGGACCGCCCTGTGGGTCAACGGCCAGCTGGCCGGCACCGGGCAGCACAACGCCCGCCCGGGCATCAACGGCCCGCTGGTGATCGGCCGGTACAAGTACAAGGCCGGGGCCGTCTCGCCGTTCAAGGGCTCGGTCAGCAACGTCACCGTCAACGACTACGCCGTCCCGCTGACCGGCACCGGACCGATCACCTCGGGCATGGCGGGCAAGTGCCTGGACAACGACAGCGGTCGGACCACCGACGGCAACAAGGTCCAGATCTGGGACTGCGTGGCCGGCGCGCCCAGCGAGACGCAGTGGTCGATCAACGCCAACGGCACCATCACCTGGGGCGGCGCCTGCATGAACGCCGCCGGCAACGGCACGGTGAACAACACCGCGGTCGAGCTGCGGGCCTGCGACGGCGGGAACAACCAGCAGTGGATCCCGCGCGCCGACGGCTCCGTCCTCAACCCGGCCTCGGGCCGCTGCCTGGCCGATCCGTCCAGCAGCGTCACCAACGGCACCCAGCTGATCCTCTGGGACTGCGGCGCCGGGTACCAGGACCAGGCCTGGCACGTCTCCAACCTGACCGCCGCCTGACGCGGCACCCGTGGAACGGGGACGGGCCCCGCGGTCGTGATGT
>NZ_JBHYKG010000130.1:18976-22606 GCF_042741245.1 Kitasatospora sp. NPDC058965 | reverse complement strand
GGTGTTGGTTTTTTATATTATCCCACTGTTTTGGTCGGGTGGGGTGGATCGGGGTGTGGGGGGGGGGGGGCCGGGGGGCCCCCCGCGCCCCCCCGGCGCGGGCGCGGTGCTGCTCAGAACAGGGGGTCGGGGTCGGTGGGCGGTTCGGGGAGCAGTAGTACGGCCAGGGGGGCGCACCGCTCGCGGGCCAGTGCCTCGCGTTCGCTCCTCTCGCCGGCGGTGGCGGGCCGGATGCGGACGCTGTCGACGTCCGGGGCGTCCTCGGCGGTGTAGCCGGACTCCTCCAGCGCCCCGCTCATCGCGGCCAGGGAGCTGACGTAGTTGTCGGTGAGGCACCACAGCACGACGCTGTCGTACGGGATCTCCTCGGTGGCCGGTTCCTCGCGCAGCGCGAAGTCGCCTTCGTCGTCGGGGCCGCGGTCCTCGGGGGCCGGTGCCGGCCGCCACCCTTTGGCGGCCAGGACGGCAGCGACCGCCCGCCCGGTGGCCGGGGGCGGGCCGGGCGCCGCCTTTCGCCGGGCGGCCCGGCGCCCGGTCACCGGTCCTCCGGCTCGTCGTCGTCCTCGCCGTCCCCGCGGTTCTCGGGGGCTTCGGGCAGGGGCATCCCGATCTCGATGAACCACGCCTCGGCGATGTCTGCGGTGTCGCCGCCGTTGAGGTAGCCCTCGTGGGCCTGCATGTCGGTGAGGCGGGAGTGGAGCACCGCGACGGCGGCAGGCAGGTCGACCGGCCCGGGGGTGTGCGGGGTCATGGTGGAGCTCCGTTCTGTCGGGGTGGCCGGGGGCGGTGTGGGCCGCCCCGGCGGGAGTGGGGTGGTCGGTGCGGCCGTGGGTCGGCGGGGGCAGAGGGCTTTCGGCCCTCCGCCCCGGGTGGGGCGGTGTGGGTCAGGCGGCGAGCGTGAGGTCTCGCTGGAGCGGCTCGCCGGTGATGGCCTCGACGAGGGCCGAGACGATGAGCTCGGCGACGGGCGGGGTGACCGCGTTGCCGTACTGGCGGACCTGGTCCTTGGCGGTGCCCAGAACGATGTAGTCGTGGCCGAACGCCATGGCGCGGCCGATCTCGCGGGGCGTCAGCATCCGGAACAGGACGTCGTCGAGGTCGATCTCCTGGCCGTCCAGGAGCTGGTGGGTGATCAGCGACCACCGGTCCTTGGTGGTGATGGTGCCCACCGGGTCGGTGACGGGGCGGGCCCGGCCGTTGGTGTAGTACGGCACGAGCAGCCGCTGGATCTGCGCGTTCGGCGCGGTGACCAGCCCGTGGTGGTTGCCGCTCGCGGTCACCGTGGTCAGCGGTACCGTCACCGGCCGGAAGCGGCCCTTGTCGCCCCCGCCGCGCAGGGGGACGATGAACGGCTCCCAGCCCAGGTCCGGCTGCGTGGGGCCGGTCGGAGCGGCGATCAGGGTGTCCTCGGCCTTGGCGGCCGGCTGGGGCCGGTACTTGCGCAGCCCGGCCAGGATGCGGGCCAGGGTCGCGTCGGCGAGGGGCTCGGAGCGGTCGCCGACCCGGGTGCCGGGCGTGTTCCAGTCGATGATGCTGTCGGCGCCCAGGATCTCCGGCTCGACGATGCTGTGGCGGCAGGCCGAGCTCGGGCAGCGGTAGTAGTACTGGCCGTGGCGGCCGTAGCTGCCCATGTCGTCGCCGGGCTTCTTGAAGACCTGGAGGGCGTCGACCACCTTGTCGCACGCGCGGCAGTAGGCGCGGGGGCGCAGCCACTTGTCCCAGTCGGGCCGGCGGCCGAGCTTCTTGTGCCAGTAGGCGACGTAGGCCCGGTCACGGGACTGCGGGGCGGGCAGGCAGCGCACCGGCCGGGCGTGCGAGGAGTTGAAGGCGATCACCTTCACCTCGTAGCCCTCCGCCTTGATCTCCCTGATCCAGCGATCCCACTCGGCCCACTTGCGGACCTCGATCACGTTCTCGACCATGCCGACCAGGACCGGGGTGCCGCGAAGGTTCATCGCCCGCAGGTACCGGGGCACCTCCTCCATCAGCGCCCGGGCCCGCTTGATCATGGGGTCCGGCTCCTTCTCCCCGAAAAGGACGCCCTGGGTCGACTTGTCGAAGTCCCGGCGCTTGCCGCGGGCGTCGGCCCAGGGCGGACAGCTGGGGGAGGAGCAGAAGACGTCGGCGGAGGGGAACTTGGTGATGTCGGTGCGGGCGATGTCCTCGACGAAGTGCTCCACGTGCGGGAAGTTCGCCGCATGCGTGGCGACGGCCTGCGGGTTGTGGTTGGCCGCGAGGATCAGCTCCGTCCCGGGGACGGCGTCCGCGCCTTGGCTCGTACCGCCAGCGCCGGCGAACTCGTCGAACACCTTGAGCGTCATGGGTTGTGTCTCCAGTTGGAAGGTTCGAAGGGGTGTCGGCCCGGCGGTGGGGAGCCACTCCCACCGCCCGCCAACAAGAGAACGATATCAGACTTCAAGCCCGATTGGAAGCGGGTTTGCTGCCTTGACCGCTGGTCATCGGCCCCATGCCGCCCGCAGACGCGCCTCGGCCAAGCCGTGCACCTCGATGCGCTCCCGCTCCGTCCGGCCGAACGCGCGGTACTCCGCGTCGGCCTCGCGCAGCTTCCGGGCCACCTCGGCGCTCTCCCGCCTGGCCCGCATCACCCGCCCGTAGGCGTGGCCGGCCTGGACGGCCAGTGCCGCCTCCCGCATCCTCGCCAGGCCGTCCTCCAGCTCGGGGTCGGCGAGCGCCGCCTCGATCAGCGGCGGCAGCACCCGGAGCGCCTTGCGTGCCGAAGCGCTGTCCGCCCGGGCGGCATCGCGACTCCGGGCCCACGCCAGGGGCCAGGCGCCCCGTCAGTGATCGCTCGTGCGAGAACTCCGGCACCAACGGGATGCGGTACTCCACGTGGACCGTCGACCAAGCGGTGATCCGGTCCAGCTGCTCGGCGGCCGGCGGCACCGAGACGACCGCCCGTGCGCCGCGCCAGGGCAGTTCCCTGGAGAGGGTGCTCACGACGCGCCCCCGGGCGTCCGGCCGGGCGCAGCGGGGCGCTGCGGCCAGGGGAGCGTCAGGGTGTACCGGCCCGGGTGGCCGGCGGCCGCGGTGATGTTCCACGGCCTGCCGTCGGCGGCCGGTGCCATGCTGGCGGCGGCGAACCGGGCCGCCCACGACTCCGGCCCGCCGCCGTCGCGGCCGGCCAGTTCGACGGCGGCGTACAGCGATTGCAGGGCGTCCGCGAGCGCCCTCCCGTCCTCCGGCCACAGGGAGCGGAGCTGGGTCGGGGCGACCAGCACCGCGCTGCGGGAGCGGAGCTCGGCGAAGACGGGCTTCGGCCCGAACTGGCCGCCGTCGCGCAGGGCGACGTCGACCTGGCGGGCGTCGCTCCAGACGGAGCGCACCACGTACGCGGCGTCGAACGCCAGGGCGTCGGCGAGGTCGGCCCGGGTGGCCGGGCCCGGGTGCAGTTCGTGG
Organism: Kitasatospora sp. NPDC058965; assembly: GCF_042741245.1. Taxonomy (NCBI): domain Bacteria; kingdom Bacillati; phylum Actinomycetota; class Actinomycetes; order Kitasatosporales; family Streptomycetaceae; genus Kitasatospora; species Kitasatospora sp. NPDC058965. The sequence goes on along the minus strand of NZ_JBHYKG010000130.1, from coordinate 19,189 downwards.
AGTCGGCGCCGGGCGTCGAGATGGCGGGCCGGCTCGTCGTACGGGTCGGGCAGGGGTGCGGTGGTCATGGTGCAGTACTTCCTCTCGGCGGGGTCGGCGGGGCGCCGGGGGGGGGGGGGGGCCCCCCCCCCCCCCCGGGGGGGGGGGGGGGGGGGGCCCCCCCCCCCCGGGGCCCCGGCGGGGGTTGGGTGGGGTTTAAGGTGTGGCCCGGGG
>NZ_JBHYKG010000130.1:0-18966 GCF_042741245.1 Kitasatospora sp. NPDC058965 | reverse complement strand
CCGCCGGGGTGGGGGGGGGGGGGGGGGGGGTGGGGGGCGGGGGGGGGGTGGTTTGGGTGGTCCTGTTCGGGGGGGGCCGGGGGGGGCGGGGGGGGGGGCCCGGGGGCGGGGGGGCGGGGGGGGGGCGCCGACCGCCGCCGCCCCGCTGGGGGCTCGGGCGTGGTCCGCCCAGGCCTCCAATGCGCCGTCAGAGGATGTCGAGGGAGTTCAGGTGGACGCCGTGGATGACGAACGAGGTCGCGCCCGCCGGGACCTCGAAGCGCGTCTGCTTCGCGCGGGCCAGCTTCCGGGTCGACTTGGCGTCGAGCTCGATGTCCACGCGGGTCACGCGGGTGTTGATCACCGTGCCGGTCAGGCCCGAGAGGTACTGCGGCTGGATGCGGGCGATCTGCACGCTGTCCCCGAGGCGGGCGATCTTCATCAGGGACGACGTGCTGGTGGCCGTCGTGTCGGCGGGGGCGGGGCGCAGCGCGAGGCGCCGCGAGCGGAGCGCCGCCGCGATGAGCTCCACCTGCTCGGCGGAGGCGGTGGCGATGAAGGCGCGGGTGGCCTCGAAGGTCTGCTCGGACATGGTCAGTGCTCCTGTGGAGGTCGTAGCGGTTCGAAGGGTTCGGGCGTTGCCGTTCGCCCAATGAGAGAACTATATCAGCTCTAAATCACGCATGCAAGCGTGTTGATCACGTGAAGCGCACCTTGCCGGTAGCCTCGTCCAGCTCCACGGCGCCGAACTGCTCCGGGTGCCGGTGGGCGTGGTCGTTCATGCGGTCGCGCAGGTCCGGGGGGATGGCCTTGAAGGTCCGGAAGTCGAGCCCGGGCATGCTGTCGGGCCCGCGGTGGGCCATCCACCAGGCGCTGCCGACGTCCACGGGGTCGAGGCCGAAGGGGGTGAGCTCGGGGTGGGCGTCGACGAACCGGGCGGCGGCGGCGAGCAGCCGGCGGCCCTGCTCGGCGGGCAGGCTCTCCAGGGTGAGGCCGAGAGCTTCGACCTGCTCCCACTCCCGGCCCGGGGTGGCGTCCGTGGCGTCGGCGGTGGGCCGCGCCTCCCACCACACGGCCTCCATCAGGGCACCGGCGCAGAAGGCGGCGAGGTGTTCGGTGTCGCGGCCGGCGGGGCCGACGGCGTCGGTGGTGTTCACGGTGCTCCCGTTTCGGGTCGGTGGGCATTGCGGGTCGCCTCGGCCGCTCCCGCGGCCTCGGTCTCCTGGTCGATCCGGCTCTCGGTCACGCCGGTGTGGCGCAGGTAGGCGAACAGGGGGTCCGCCAGGTCCTCGCGCACGCCGTCGGCGTGGCGGTCGCACAGGCGCAGTCGCTGGGTGCGGCGCTCCTCGAACGTGATGGTGAGCCGCCTGACCGCGGGCAGGCCACAGCCGCCCCTTCGGCGGGGTGTAGGCGCAGGAGTCGCAGGTGATCGGTTTCGCTTCCATGGCGCCCTTCGGGGTGGGTTGGTCCGGCAGTGGGGTGGCCGGGGCGGCATCACCCCCCGACCAACAAGAGAACTATATCATTCAACTGGCACGGGCGGGGGTGGCTTTTCGCCCCTTCCGTCATACGGCCAGGGTGAGCTGCTTGGGAGTATTCAGCTTCTCGACCACCCTGCTGCGCCATGCCATGGCGTAGTCGCGGCAGTTGCGGCAGTCGGCGCTGGGGTGCGTGCAGCCGGCCAGCCTGACGTTGCGCCGCCGCGCCCCGGCCGACCAGGCATAGCTGTCCGCGCTGGCGAGATGGTGGCCGTGGCGGTCCAGCCCGTCCGACTTGATGCCGAAGCCGTGAAGGGCGTACCCGCGGCCGGCCAGGGTGGCCAGGATGTGCCCGGTGGCCCGGGTGCCCTGGCGGCGGCACACCGACCCGACCCCGACCCGGAACGCCTGGGCCAGGTCGACGCCGGCGCGCTCGTACATCCGGCAGTGCTCGACGTAGTCCTCCACGCTCTGGCCTTGCAGGATGGGGATCCACGGGGCCTGGTCGAACTGTGCGGTGAGGTACAGGTACGAGTCGACGGTGAACTCCTGGTGCTGGCGCAGCGTGAACCCGCTGTGGGCGAGGATCTGCCGCTCGGTCATCCAGTCCTGCACCGACGCGAACACCGGCGGGGCGCCGAAGTCGTCCATCAGCCGGTAGACCATCCCGCCGTACTCGTCCGGGTCGAGCAGGAACTCCCCGTGCTGGCCGATCTGCGAGAACCCGGCGCTGTCCAGCGCCCACAGGCACCGGGCCGACGGGAACCGCTCCCCCCGGCTGCGGTACCTGGCCAGGGCGTTCACCGACATCATCAGCGGGACCGGAGAGTCCTTGGCCCAGGACGGCGGGCCACCGAGGAAGAACGTGGTGCGGTCGGCAACGGCGGGGGCGGACGGGCTCATGGCGTCCTCTTTCGGGAGGGATCGGATTCGCGGGACCGCGGGAGGCGCGCCGGACGGCCGGGTCGGAGCGCGGTGAGGGGCCGGTGCGTGCGGGCGCCGCACCGGCCGGGCGGGGTGATCGGGCGCGTCAGGCCGCCGTGGCCGGGGGGCTCTGCGGGAGGTCCACGCCGATGTGGAGCACCTCGAAGGTGTCGACCCGTCGCCGGATGTCCCCCTCGTACTGGTAGGTGGCCGTGCCGGCCCGTCCGACCACGACCACGGCCGTCCCCGGCCTGAGCGCGAGCGCTCCCCGGGCCGCCGCTCCCTGGACGGTGCAGATCACCACGGAGGGGCGGTCCGCGCGCCAGGGCGCCGCGCCGCACGCTCCGGCCAGCCGGACGTGCAGCCGGGCGGTGCCGTCCGCCAGCGCCTCCGGGGCTCGCTCAAGGTGCCCGGTGACGGTCTGCACCGGGGATGCCGAGGCCGCGTCCTCGGGCAGCGGCGCGTCCCGCCCGCAGAACTCCTCCAGCTCCACCATCAGCCGCTCCCGCTCCTCCCCTTCGGCGTGCATGCCCTCCCGGACGGCTCCGCCGAGCAGCGGGGCCGCGCTCTCCAGTGCCCGCTGATGGATCGTGCCGGCCTGCTGGCAGAGCTTGTCCGCCAGCTCGAACAGCTCCCGCTGCTCCTTCTTGCCGGCCAGTCGGCAGCACTCGTCGTCGAGCTCCTCCCGGACGGCCATCGCGGTGGCCCGCAGGGTGCGGAAGCGCCGGGCGCGGGTCCAGCCGAGGGGCTTGACCTCCTGCTCGACCACGACCAGGGAGGTCTTCGGCCAGCCGCTGGCGTCCAGCGGGCCGAGTTCCAGGTCGAGAATCAGCGTCGGGCGGGAGTCGTGCAGCAGCCCGTACGGGAACCTCATCGTCGGCGTGGGGAACGGCACCAGGCCGGACGTCAGGTGGGCGCGCAGGGTCGCCGCGCTGGGTTGCACCTGGTGGCGGTACAGGCGGGCGAGGTAGAGGCCGACGGTCCACATCTGCCAGGCGGCCGTGCCGAAGGGCTCGGAGGGCATCGCCAGGCGCAGCACCTCCTCCCCGCCCTCTTTGTTGGTGATCACCGCGTTCAGCACCGCGTATGTCGGCCGGGGCGGCTCGGGAGCCTTCTCGGCGGGGGTGGTCGTGGACTCGGCGGCGGGGGCGGCGCTGCGCGACATGGTCAGCTCCTCGGATCGGACTGGTTCGAAGGGGTGTCGTGCCGGGGTGGCGGTGCCGCCGCCACCCCGGCCAACAAGAGAACTATATCATGCCAGTTCCACGCTGTCGAGCGTGGTCAGGTCCACGGAGGCCGGCGTGCCGTACGCCGCGGCGATCCGCTCGGCCCGCCGCCGCCCGAACAGCGCCCACAGCACGTCGAGATCCCTCGGGTCGACGTTGCGCAGCTGGACGTCAACCAGCTCGCCGGCCTGTCGGACCTCCATGTCGGCACTCGCCCCCGGGTGCGGCTCCAGGTCGACGCACACCCGGTGTACCCCGGGGCGCATCTCCCCCTCCCAGCCCCGTTGCGGGAAGCGTTCCAGCAGGGCCCTGGCCACCGCCGCACGCTTCTCGGCGGCGGAGGACCGGGCGTGGAGCTCGTCCACGGCCCGGGAGTACGCCGCCTCGAACTGCGGCAGGAACCGCCGCCGCATGTCCTTGGCCAAGGTGGCCAGCGGGCGCGACAGGTCGAACCCCACCCTCGGGCGGCCCTCGTCCGTGAAGAAGTGGCCCGGGATCTGCGGGTACCGGCCCCAGACGTTCACCCGGTAGCCGAGCGGCTTCGCCGGCTCCCGCTCCAGCTGCCTGCGGTCGATGCTCATCCAGAAGCCCCGGCCACGGCCGTCCGTCACGAACTGCCGCTCGTCGTCCATGTTGTACGGGCAGTTGTCCATCCGCCACGGTGCGCCCAGCAGGGCGACGAGTTCCGCGACCCGGGCGCGCGGGAATTCGGACATGGGTGCTCCTCTCCGGGGCCGCTCGGCCGCCGGCTGGTTCGAAGGGGGAGGGGCGGGGGTGCCCCTGATCGCTTTCGTCGACGAAAGTGCTCGGGCGGCGGTCCCGGCCCCGGTCGCGTCCCCGGGGTGGGGGCGCGACCCGGGCCGTCCCGGTCTCACGGCAGGTAGCAGCGGCACGGCCCGTCCGGCGGGCAGGAGTGGAAGATCTCCCGCTTCGCCCGCCAGTCCATCGGCTGCTCGCCCGGCACCTGGCGCTCGCCGCAGCGGCAGTACGACCTGTCGAGCTGCGGGTGATAGGTGATCAGCACGTGCGCGCGCTGCCGGCACCAGGCCAGAGTCTCGGCCTCCGCCGGCGTCGTGGCCGGGGCGTCCTTCTCCGCCGGCGCGGTGGCTTCGGCGGGGGTGGTCTGGTCCACGGGGGCTCCGTTCTGCGGCCGGGGTCGCTGCTGGCTCGAAGGGGTGTCGGCCCGGCGGCGGGGTGCCACCCCCACCGTCTGCCAATAAGAGAACTATATCATGCTATACGCATTCCGTGGGTGATTTACGCGGCCGGGGCCAGGTGTGCGGCGGCGGCCGTGGGCGCGTCCCCCCGTCGCTCGCCTTGGTGGAGTTGGGGCGGTCGGCCCTCCCCGGCGGTGCGGGCGGTCATCCTTCCCAGCAGGCCACCACGGCCCCCGCCTCCGGGGTAGGCGCGGTCCTGGCCTCTTCGATGATCTCGGCCATGCTCACGTCCAGGCGGAAGCGGTGGCCGGTCAGCTTCTCGGCGAGGGCGTAGCGCGCGGCCAGCTTCGGCTGGAGCTGAGCGGCCCGCACCAGCGCGGCCCGCGAGGCGAGAACGCAGAAAACACAGGACAGTCTGGGCATTCCGGACTTGTACGCGGGGTGCGGGCGGGTGCCCGCGACGAAGATCGAGGCCCAGACGTCCGCCGTTGACCAGCCGTGGATCGGCAGCCAGGTGTCCACCCAGCGCAGGGTGTTCGACGCGCCGTGCTGCATCCGGTCGCGGGCCGGGATCTTCTTCGGCTTGAGCCCGGCGGCCTTGGCGGCCTCGGTGGCCTTCCGGCGCCGCTGGCACTCCGTGCACGGGCAGGTCTTCGAGCCGTCGTGCGCGAAGGCCACGAGCATACGGCGCGCGGCGCTCTCGTCCGCGCGCAGGCCCATCACGTTGAGGATGCGCACCACGCCGGTGTGGCCGGCGGCCCGGGCCTCGTTCACCAGCATGGTGATCAGCTTCCGGATCGGGCCGCGCTTGAAATCCGATGTACACCACCTGTTGTCGGCGGACGGCCACATCCCGCGCTCTTCGACGCGCTCGATCAGGTTGGAGCCGACCCGCTGCACGACCTCGAATCGCAGCCCGTAGTGCGCCGCGTGCTCGGCCGCGAGTTCCCGCACCCCGGGCCACTCGACGATCCCGAGGTCGGCGTGCACCACCACGACCCGATCCGCGACGCCGGCTGCGGTGGCATGGAGCATCAGCTCGGCGAGCATCGCCTGCGAGTCCTTGCCCCCGCTGACGTTCGCGATGATCCACCGGTACGACGCCAGGTCCGGGACCTCTGGACGCAGCTCGGCCAGGTCGAAGGCGCCCTGGCCGGGGATTGCTCGACGGCTTGCCAATGGAGCGTCCTTTGCTCGTACGGTTCGAAGGGGGTGTGGTGCCGGGGTGGCGGTGCCGCCGCCACCCCGTCCAACATGAGAACTATATCAGACGTAAGGCACGTTCGTCCAATGCCTTCCGCCCCCCTGCCGCCCGTCCGCCGGCCTGCTGCGCCGCGCGGCGGCGGGCCGCGCCGGAGCGCGGCCCGCCGGTTCGGCCGGGGCGGCGTCCCGGTCAGTACTCCGGCGTCAGGGCGTGGAAGGCGTGATCCAGGCACTCCGGGTGCGGCGTCCGCCACCCCTCGGCGGCATCCACGGTCCGCATCATCGCGTCCGCCAGTTCCCGCCGGTGACGGGCGTCGGCGAACGAGCCGTCGCTCGGTCCGTGCACCGTGACATAGGCACTGTCCGGGGTGTCGAACAGGTGGTCCCAGCGGTACCCCCACACCGGCACGCCGTAGCGGTATCGGTCGAACCCCGCGCGCCACAGCAGGGCGTCCACCCGGCTGCCCGGGGTGTCGTCGAACCCGACGGCCGCAGTGCGGGCATCCATCCGCAGCGCCCGGCCGCCGCCCCCTCCGCGGGCCTCCTGTCGGAACGCCCAGCCCGAGCCGCGCAGTGCGGCCAGCGCCCGCCGGATCGTCGCGCCGTCCACGCAGGCCGGGATGTCCCAGTGCAGCGCGACGAGTTCGCCGACGTCGTCGAACTCCTGCTGCGGCCCGCGCCCGGCGGGGATGTGCTCGGCGGCCAGGGCGAGGAGGACGCTGAGCGGGCTCGGCAGTCCGGAGGCGCTCACCAGGCGCCCTCGATTGCGGAGCCCGGGAGGTAGGGGCCGCCGCCGCTGGAGTCGCCGTCCTCGGACGGGGTTCCGGGGACGGGGCGGCAGGAGTCGTCGCACCGGTGGAAGCGGAAGCGCTCGGGCGGCGTCTGCGGGGTGCCGTCGGGGGTCTGTTCGTCGGCCATGGGGTGTCTCCTCTGCTCGTGCAGTCCGAAGGGGGCCGATCCCGGGCGGCGCCACCGCCCCGGACCAACAAGGAAACTATATCATGCTTGCGTCACGTTGGGGTCGTCTTTTCGCATCAGGGAGTGGAGAACCCGGTGCGGCTCCGCGCCTCCGGCGTCGCGCTCCTCGCACGCCTCGGATAGGAAGGCGAGCAGCCTACGCCCCCTCTCCTCGGCCTGCGGGCGCAGCGGCGGCGGGCAGCCGTCCGGTACGGTCACGGCGCCGGACCGGGGGGTCAAGACCAGGGTCGCGCGGCGCACCATCGCGCCCATGCCCTGCCGGGCGATGTAGAGCGTCAGGTCGGCGTGGACGTCTTCGCCGGCCGGGCTGATGCTGACGTAGTGGTTGCGGCCGTACCAGGAGCCTCCCGGGTCGGGCGACAAGCGGACCCTGGCCTGCTCGGTCGCCCCGGTGTCCACCTGGTGCGTGATCAGGGGGTTGGCCGGGTGCCACTCGGTGCGCTGGAGGCGCCGGTGGAACGGCCAGTCGCCGGGGCCGTAGGCGATCCCGAAGTCGTCGAGCCGGTACGGCCAGTCGCCCGTCGGGGGCTCGGTGCCGTACATGTCGAAGGTGTCCCGGGCGGCGATCAGGCGGGGGCGGGTGGGCGGAATGTACTGGGGCACGGGATATCCGATCGTTGAAGGGGTCGGGCGGGGGTTTTTACCAGCCGGGCGGGTTCCCTGGGCCCTCGGCGTGCTGGGCGGCGAGGGCGTTCAGGTCCCCGATCCGCTGTGCGTTCTCCGCGGTCCAGGGGATGACCTCCCCGCCGCCCGGATTGGGGTGCTGGGCGGTGTAGGCATCCATGGCCGCGTCAGGGCCGGGGTGCCCGGCGGACACCCAGCCGAAGGTGTCTCGGTACTCGACCCCCCATTCCTCGTCCTCCTCGTCCCACGGGAGTTCGAAGTCCCAGAAGCCGATGGTCCAGGTACCGGCTTCGGCCGTCTGCCAGGTGATGTTCTCGCGGTGCTTGCTCATGCGCTGCTCTCTCTCGGTGGGGCCGGGCGAAGGGGCCGGTTCCGGGCGGGTCCGGCCCAGGTGGGTCAGGAAAGGGCGGCCAGCACCATGAGCGCCAGGTCGAGGTCGGCCTCGACGGTGAGGATTCCCCGGGCCCGGTCGGTGGGCGGGGCGTCGGGGACCTGGACGGCGACGGTGACCGGGCCCGAGCCCGGGCCGAGCAGCACGTCATCCGGGCCGGAGGCGGACGACAGGGGGTCGTACCACAGGGCCGGGTGACGGTTGATCAGCCAGCTCGCGGCGCAGCCGTCGGCGCCGGGCGGCTTCGCCGGCGCGGACGGCGGCAGGACGGTCCCCAGCGCCGCCGACAGGACGTCGAGCGGCAGTCCGTCCACCTCGGCCTGCACCCGCTGCGGCCCGTCGACCCGGACACGGAACGTGAGGCCCCGCCGCTTCCAGCCGACGGTGTACCAGCGGCCGGTGCGCGAGACGGCCATGTCGGCGACCCCGGCCGGAATGATCGCGGTGACGGCGTCGACGGCGCGCAGTTCCTGCTGCTCGCGCTGCGCCCCGTTGAGCGGGGCGGGGTGCTGCGGGCCCAGGTGGTTGCGGGCGATGGCCAGGGCGGTGGTGCGCCCGGTCGGGTCCTTGCGGCCGACGGGGGTCGCGGCCGGTGCGGTGGTGCCGTTGACCGGCCAGGGCCGGATGGCCAGGACCTGGCCGTCGACGGTGAGCAGCACGCGGCGGGACTCGTCCTCGACCGCCACGGCGGTGCCGGGCTGTCGCGGGGCTTCGGTGATCCGCCACGGGCCGTGGAGGACGGGCAGGTGCGCGATGGTGTGCGCGGCCAGGGTGCGCAGGTCATCGGCGGACAGCGGTGGGTGGGTGATGGGCATGGTCGTCCTGTCGGTGACGGCCCGCCGGCGGCGCGCGGCGGGGCCTGCTGGCTGTTCGTCGCGGGGGAGCGGGCCGGGCCCGGAGGGTTGTCCGGGCCCGGCGCCGGGTGCGGCGTCTACTGCTGCCGGTAGGCGGGGATCAGCTCGCGGATCTCGTCCTCGTCGACGCAGCCCAGGTGGCGGGTGATGCTGGGCGGGTTGCCGTTGCGGCCGCGCAGGTGGCTCCAGTACTTCGGGCCGGTCCAGCCGCACAGCTCGCAGCCGACGAACCAGGGGTTGTCCGAGCCGGGGAAGCCGCCGTAGGCCCGCCAGTGGTGCTTGGCCAGTCCGGCGAACGCCTTCAGGGCGCCGCTGATGTTGCGCCCGTTGTCCTCAACAGCCTTGACCGCCATCCGCGGGTGCAGCAGGGGGACGGGGCCGATGGGCAGGGGCGCCTGGGCCAGGGCCTCGGCCAGGGGGACCGCGATGACGGCTCCGGCGGCGTACTGCTCGGCGAGGAAGACGGCGGCCATGTCCAGGCCCCTGTCGCCCTTGGCGGGACGGCGCAGGTTGCGCTCGCTCTCGCCGCCGTCGGCCCAGACGGCGGTGACCAGCCAGTTGCGGTGCCACCGGGAGGCCCAGCCGATCACCAGCGGGTTCTCGGTGTCGTCGCCGATGATCACGGGATAGCGGCACTGGGCGTCCGCGTCGCCGATGCGGTAGGCCAGGGTGGTCGTGGTGGTGCTCACGGAAGGCTCCTAGGTCGAGGTGGCTCTGTGTCGGTCAGCGGCGCGGTGCGGGCGGCCCGCCGGTGCGGGCCGCCGGTGCGGTCAGTCGGTCGGGTCGCCCGCCTCCTGTTGGACCAAGGCGATCGCCGCCGCCTTGAGCGACTGGTTTGCGTACCAGGCGCCCGAGCGGTGGTGGCGGCGCTGCTCCGGGGTGAGCTTGCGGGCCCACGCGACGTGCGAGTCGTACATCTGCATGGCGGGCTTGGTGTCGTCGTAGAACCAGGCGTGGGCCTCGGAGCGGATGACCTGCTGGATGGCGGCCGGGTACGCGGCCAGCTGCTCGTCCTCGGCCGGCTGGGTCTGGGGCACGGTCTCTCCTGGGTGAGGTGGTGGTCCGAAGGGATGGGGCGCAGCCTCGCGGGCCGCGCCCCGAGGTCCTGGCTGCGGGTCAGTCCAGGCTCGGGACCGGCACCCAGTGCCCATTGCCCTCGTCGCCGGTCTCGGTGACCTCGACCTCATCGGCGAGGCCGTACTGCGCCACCCAGCGCGCCGCCTGCTCCGCCGCGTCCTCCGGCGACGTCGCGGTGAAGTCGCGGCTCCACATCACGCCGTAGGTCTTGAGCTCGGTGGTCGTCCTGCTGTCCACGGTTCCTCCTGGGAATCGGAGCGGTTCGAAGGGGGAGGATCGGCCTCCCGGCCTCACCAACAAGACAACTATATCAGTTCTCACCAACGTTCGCAACCGTGATGCTCACTCGCGAGCCCCGGCGCAGCGGCGCAGCAGGTGGCGCAGCCGGCCGCACCGAACCGGCGGCCGCGGGGCGAGGCGGTCGGCCACGAGCGCGTAGAGGACGGCGTGGACGGGGTCCTTCTCGTCGAGCCACCCGGAGCAGGTGCCGCAGGTGACCAGGAGATCCAGGGCGGGCGGCGCGGGCACGGCGACCACGACGGTTCCGCTTGCCGGGCTGCGTGTGGTGACGGTGACGTGCAGCGTCCAGCGGCTGTGGCCGCAGTTCTCGCACTCAGTGGTCGGGGTGGTGGTCATGGCGGGGATGGACATGGTGATCCTCCGGTTCGGTGGGGCGCACGGGATGGTGCGGCGGGATGTCTTCGGGGCGGGGCGTGCGGCTTGGAAGCCGGTCAGTGGGCGGTGTGGGCGGTGCAGGGGTAGTGCAGGCCCGGGTCCTCGTGCTGCTCGCGGACGGCCACCGGCGCGTCCGCCCTCCGGGTGACCTCGGCCGGGCCGCGGACGCTCCACTGCCCACCGCCCTCGGCGGGCAGGGTCGGCACCACGCCGTGCACAGCGGTGACGGAGTGCACCGGTACGGGGAGTAGGCCGTCCCGGGCGCGGTGACAGCATCAGGCCACCGCCGTGGTACTCGATCACCGCGCCGGGCGGGACCTCGAACCCGGGGCGGTACCGGTCGTCGGGGCCAGTCTGGACGTGGAGACGTGGTCCAGCGTCCGGGCCGCGTCGGCGGGGTCGGCCAGCCGGAGGGACGGGGCGGCGCGCGGGCACCAGCGGCACGTGCACGGGCCCTCGATCAGCCAGTTCCCGGCCGCCTGCGACGCTGCTCCCCGCCGCCGTCGTAGTACACGGGCTCGCCCGGGGAAAAGGTGGTTGCCTGCGCGGCGGCGCCGCCGGCCTTCTGGGTGGGGCCGCCTGGTGGGCGCGCACGATTGGGTCACCTCGGGTGCGCTGCAGCCGGCGGGCCAATCGCCCAGCACAAAAAGAGAACTATCTCAGACTCAAGCCACGCTGGCTGTCGTGAATCAGCCGGCCCACCCGGAGGGCAAGGGGACTCCCGGGTGGGCGGCCGTACGCCACGCGGCGGCCTGGCGGCCGTGGCCCGCTGCATCCAGTGCGCGCCCCACCGGGTCGCCCCCGTCGGCTGCCAGTGCGGCCGTCAGGGTGGACGGACCGCGCTCGGGCCCGCCGAGCCTGGTCAGGTGCAGCGGGTGGATCAGGTGGGCCGACCGGCCGCCGTAGGCGGACCCCCAGCCCGCACCCTCGAACTGCCTGCCGATGATCGTCAGGGCGGCGCCCCGTTCCGGGGCGGTCAGCTCCTGCGCGAGCACGGCCTGTACGCCGTCGTTGTCGAAGGCGAACGCGACCATGGTTCCGCGGTGGGTCGGCAGCTGCGCCGTGGCGGCGGCGATGAGCGGGGCGGCGTCAAGTGCGATCCGCAGGATCTCGGTGGCCTGCTGGCTCGGGAGCGGGGTGGTCGTAGGCATGGCTGCTCCTGCTTCCTGGTGAGGCTGTGGGGTGGGGCCGGGGTGGCGGTGTCGTCCGCCGCCCTGGGGTGGCTGTCGGTCAGCTCTCGCGGTTGCCCCGGTCGCGCTGGCCCGGGATGCGCCCCGGCCTGGCCGGCGGCTTCGCCGCACCGTCGGGGTCGGTGTTCTCCCTGCTGCTCTGGGGGCGGGGGATCGCCGGGATGGCGCGCTCGTTGTCGTCGCGGTGCTGCATGGTGGTGCCTCCTCGGTTCGGTGTCCGGTTCGAAGGGGGCCCGGGGCGGAGGTGCCAGCCGCCGCCGCGGGCAGGTGTTGATGCGGGCTGCGCCCAGTGCAGGCGCCGGCCTGTCAGGTGAGCCGCTCGGCCAGGAGCACGGGCGTGCGCGTGTGCTCGGAGCCGTTGCCCCAGGCGTATCCGTGGCGGTCCACGTGTACGACGGACGGGTGGCCGACGGGCAGCGCGCACCAGCGGCCCGGGTCGCCGTCGGGGCGGGCCTTGCAGAAGTCGGCGGCCATCGCCTGCACCTGTTCCCAGATGTCTTCCGCGTCGGCGGGTCCGTGTTCGGCCCTCAGGCGGGTGTAGAGCTGGGGGAAGGGTTCCGTGTGGTGGTCCAGCAGCAGCATGACCAGCACTCGGGCGTCCTGGGGCAGGGAGGCGGCCAGGTGCGGCTCAAGAGGGTCGAACGGGGCGATGGTCACGGTCAGGCCCTCCGGGTGGGGCGTGGTGTGGAGCTGGCCGCCCAGTCCGCAGCGGAACAGGCCTGCGGCGACCCTGTTGTCGAAGGGGCCAATGCGCACCGTCGGATGCCCGGGGCTGGCGAGAAGGAGGGAGAGCTGCATCGTGGCTCCAAGGTCGGTACGTGATTCGAAGGGGTCCCGGGGACGGCGGTGCCTGCCGCCGGCCCCGGGGGCGGGGGTGAAGGTCTGGGTGGTCCGGGTTCAGGTGGTCGGGACGAGCTCGACGATGCGGTGCACGTAGCCGTCTCCGCTCACGCCTCCGTGCCAGAACCGCTCCACCAGCGCGAGGGTGTCCACGCGGGGGTGGTCCGGCCGGACGGCTCCCTGCGGGGTTTCGGCAAGTGCGGGCCGCTCCCAGGCCGAGCCGGGGATCAGCAGGTACTCGTCGCCGCCGATCCCCCATGCGTATCCGCGCTTCACGTTCATGTGGTTCCTCCAGTGGGAGCCGCCTCCGTTGCCAACAAGAGAACTATATCAGTCCTCAATCACGTTGCCAAGTGTGATCGGCCCGCCCCGGCAACAGGAGGCACTGGCTGCTGCTCCCCTCCGCCCCCCGGCCTGCCGGCGACCACCTCGCCCGGGATGACGCTCGGTGCCCAGCCCAATTCGCGCAGATCGCTCTCCAGCTCGCGCGGCATCACCTTCCCGGTCAGCACCTGAGATCCGGCGTTGAGCCGCGCCAGGAACTCCACCAGTAACTCCAGCGGCACCTCGTCCGCCTTGATGGAACCGGTCGACCCGTCGAACGACAGCCGCACCGACCCGGAGGCGTGGGCGCTGTGCTCGCTCTCCCGGGTACCTCCCCGGCCGTCGGACACCCGGGCCCGCCCCCGGTAGAACAGCCCGTATCCGCTCTCGACGCTGCTCGCTCCGCTGCTCAGCGCGGGCAGGGCCTCACGCAGCCGGGCGAACGCCGCCACCCGGGCCCGGGTCGCGGCCTGCTCCTGGTCGCGGTGCTCGAACGCCTGGGCCGCCGTGTCCCGGTAGTCCGGGAGCAGCCGCCGCGCGATGTCGCGCGCGATGTCCCCGGGCTTGCGGTCGCCCGCGACCGTGATGCGGTGCTCCGCCCGGCCCCGGTACTCGCTCGGCACGATGCCCTTGATCGTCAGCCGCTGGCCGGCTGCGCCCTTGCAGTGGGCCTTCTCCCGCCAGATGTACAACTGCCAGCCGGCCGGATGTGCAAGCGCAACCGAGCCGTACGCGTTGTGCTCCCGGCGGTGGGTCCAGCCGCGCCGCTCGGGGTCGAGAGCGTCAAGCGCGGCGGCCACCTCCTTGCCGAGCGCCGCGAACTCGTCGGCGAGCGCCTCCCAGCGCGGTGCAATCTCCATGTCGGTCCCTTTCTGTGGTTGACGGTGGGCGCCCGGCCTGACGGCAGGTGGAATCCGTCACCGGTGGTGGGGGCAGGTGGCGCCGGGCTCGTAGGTGTCGGCGGGGAGGGTCTCGGGCCCGGTCCAGGTGACGCCCGGGTCGTCCTCCTCGAAGAGCTCCCAGACCTTGGTAGCCACTGCCTCGGGCGGATCGCTCAGCTCGGCGTCGCTCAGCGTCTCCCCGCAGGTGCCACAGTCCAGTTGCCACAGGAGCATCCCGTCCCAGGCCAGGTGCATGACCCGGGGGCGGCCCTGGTAGGCGTAGCGCACTCCGGCGGAGAAGCACCCGTTGCCCATGTTGTCCACGGTCGCGGTGAATCCGCCGGTGATCAGGTGGCGGGCCAGGATCGCCGCGCGCTCGAACGGTGCCTCGAAGTCGATCGGGTGGGTCATGGTCTTCCTCTCCTCTCTGCCCGGCCAGGTCATTGGGGGGCCTGGCCGGGGAGGTCAGAACAGCGGCCGTGCGTCGTCCAGCAGTGACGGGGTCCCGAACGGGTCGTCGCCAATGGCGAACAGGGAGACCTGCGTGGCGCGCGGCGTAGCGGTGAAGGCGATCGCGGGAAGGGTCGTCCAGTCGGGCCGGCTGTCTGCGGTGGAGCGGTCGGGGGTCGTTGCTGCCGGATCGTTCATCGGATCTCCCTGGGGCTGGTTCGAAGAGGGGTGGTGCCACTTGGCGCTTGCCAATAGGAGAACTATATCAGCCATCAATCATGAATGCAAGCGTGATCCACCGGTCACGGACCGATCGCCCGCCGCGTTATCCTGAAGCCTCGCTCCAGTCTCCTTGTGAGAACTGGTTCGAAGGGTGCGGCAGCGTCGAAACCTGCCGCCGATGGCGGTCCGCGCCAGCCTGCTGTCAGCTCGACAGGGGGTCCTGCCTTATGGCAGGGCGGACCGCCGTTCGACTTCCCGGCGGCCCCACCCACTCAGCACGGGGCGCCGTAGACGCGGGGGACCAGGAGGCGCAGCGCGGCGGCGGGCCCGGCCAACTGGCTGCGCAGACAGTCCGACTCCTCCACGGCGGTGAGCGCTTCGGCGGGCGGCATCGTCCACAACCGCTCCACTTACCCGCGCTCCGAATCGTCGGCCCACTCGCTGCTCCCCTTCAGCAGCGCGGCGAACAAGTCGCCGGCTACCTCCTCGGCCGTACCCACGCACCTCTCCTCTCCGGCCGGGCAGGGTGGTGGGGAGCCGCGTCCGCGCCTCCCCACCCCGGCCTCGCCATTAGCCCTGGGGCGGGACGCCCCCGGTCGAGTCCTGCTCCACCTCGGGCCCCTCCGGGGCCCCGGCTACCTCGTCCACCTCGTTCTCCTCGGCGGGCTGCGCCTCCGGCTCGGGGGCACTCTCCCCTGCCGCTTCACCGTCGGGGCCGCCCTGGCCGCCGGACTCGGCCTCGTCGTCAGCCCGCCCGTCGGCGTCGGCCGACTCGCTACCGTCGGCCTTGTCGTCCTGCTTCGTCTTGGCCTCGTACACGGCAATGCCCCGGCGCTCGCACTCGGCCAGGGAGTAGTCGAACGTCTCCTCCAGGAACCGCAGGTAGGTGACCATCTCCTCGGTCGGCTCCGGCCACTCCTTGTCCGCCATGACATAGGTCTCGATCGCGGCCACCACCCGGGCGAACTGGCGGTGCCTGCGGCGCGTCTTCGGACCGGCGGCGATCAGCTCCGCGAACGGGTCCTCCGCCCGCTCCCACTGGCTGCGCCCCTCGTTCGGGTCCGGCACGCCCAGCAGAAAGGCGGCCACCTCGGTCCGGCCGGACGCCACCGACTTGAACCACCACTTCGCGTAGCCCATGACCGTTCGCTCCGTCAGGGCGTCGGCCGCCTCGGGCAGGTTCTTCTCCGCGATCGCGGCGCGCAGCACCTCCAGCCGGACAGTCCGGGCGGAGCGCCACGCGGTGTTGCCCTCGCGCTTCGCCTTCGCCTTCGCCTTCTCAGCCTCGGGGTCGACCGGGGTCTTGCCCGCCTCCTCCAGCTCCCTGGCGTACTCCTCGGTGGGCCGGTGACCCTGGGCGTGCCAGTCGGTGCACACGTAGATCACCTCCAGCGTGTCCGGGTCGACCGTCGCGCCGTGACTCGGGCACACCTGGGCATGCACCTCGGCCGTCAGCGGCTTGCCCAACGAGGTGAGGAGGTGCGCCAGCGGCTGGGCGTCGTGGCCCAGCCACCGCCATGGGAAGCTGACCACCGACAGACCGGCCGCGAGCAGCTCGTCCCGCACGGCCTGCTGCTTCTGCTCCTCGGCCTGCTCGTCCCTGATCGCCTGGACCACCTGCCGCCACTCACCGTTGCCAGGCTTGCCCGACCGGGCGTCCCGCTCCTTGGCCCGGGTGAGCCGCTGGAACGACTCGAACCCTCCCCCGAGCCGCTTCCACTGGTCCATCTCGACCCAGTCGAAATCGCTGGTCTTCGCACGGCGCTTGTCCTCCTCGCTCAGCTGCGCCGCTCCCTTGGCAGCCTTCAGCTCGGCGAGCGAGACGCCCAGGATCTTGGCGTGGCGGCGGCGGCGCGTCTCGGGCACGTCCATCAGAGCCAGCTGCTCGGCCACCTGGAGCTCGTCCTCCCTGGTGGCGTTCTCGCGGAACTGGTTCTCCAGCAGGGAGAACAACAGGGTCTCGTCGTCCGCGTCGGTCAGATCGTGGTGGACCAGGGCGGGGACTCGCGGGAGGGTCCTGGGGTCGAGGCCCTTGGCCTTGGCCTTCTCGGCGGCCTCCTGGGCGGCGAGCAGACGCCGGCGACCCTTGAAGACGCCCCACGTGCCGTCGGCCTGCCTGCGGACGCCGACGGCCTCCCGAACGCCGACCTCGGCGACGCTGGCCTTCAGCTGCTTGGACGGGGGCGCGACGTTGCCCTGACGGTGGTTGAACGGGTCGACGATCAGCTGGGACGCGAGGAACTCGAAGTACTCGATACCGCTGGTCTGGGTCGGCTCGGCGATCGGCTCGGCGACCTTGGTCCTGGCCATGTGTGGTCCTTCCTTGATGGGTGCTGATTCGAAGGGCGCAGCGCTGGTGCTGCGGGCCGGGGCGGCGGTGCCAACCGCCGCCCCGGCGGGGTGGTTCAGTCGCGGGGAACCCACAGCCCGCGCGCCTCGCGCTGGATCTCCCAGTCGCGGCGGCCGGGCTCCTTGCCGGGGCGGAAGTCGTCGCAGCCCAGGAAACTGTCCGGGCGGCCGTGTTCCTGCTTGGCGTCGCCGCACTCCAAGCACCGGGTGATGGCCTGGCGGAACTCGGCGCACACCGCGCGGTGCTCGTCCAGGCCCTCGGACAGGGCGTGGTGCGGGGTGGGGTGGCCGTCCCGGTTGGCGGGGTTGGTCCAGTCGCCGGGGTTGCGGCGCCCCTCCGCGGTGGCGACGTCGAACCGGCCGACGTACGACCACGGGCCGACCGGGGTGAACTCGGCCGGGGCGTCGGGCTCGTTGAACATGTTCTCCGGCCAGAGGGTCACCAGGCAGGCGCAGCCGGGCACGGTGTACTGCCACCCGGCCAGGTAGCCGGCGTCCTCCCAGACGGTGACGGTGAACTCCCCGAACGCGAGCGGGGCGAGAGCGGCGGCGGCTTCCGGGTGGACGGTGATCGTGCGCATCGTGTGCCTTCCTGTGGGGCTGGTTCGAAGGGGGCGGGGCCGGAGTTCCCACCCCGGCCCAACAAGAGAACTCTATCAGACTTCAGGCACGATGTCGAGCCGGAATCGGCCCCGGCTTCCGCGCCCGGCAGTCGGCGACGTGGACTACGGGTACCGTGCGGTTCTCCGCGCGGCCGCGTCGGCGGCCCGCTCGTAGCTGGCGCGGCCGACTATCCCTCCCGCACTCAGTCCCCCAGCGAATAGCGGTTGTAGTTGCCGCACGGGAGGCAACCCGAGTAATCCGCCCATGCGTCCTGCCAGTTGGTCGCCGGACGGCCGCACAGCTCGCAGAACCGCTGCGGGGCCGGCTCTGTGCACCGGGCCTCCTCGAACTCCGGCGCGGGCTCGGCAGAGTGCTGCCAACCGGCGTAGAGCTTGCTGCTGTCGTAGGTGAGCGGCTGCGCGCAGCCGGCGCACTCGCTCGTGATCCTGATCTTGGCGCGCATGCTTGCTCCTGAGAGGTGCTCGAAGGGGTGCGGCGGGCCTGCCGCTGAGATCCGGGGCGGCGCCTGCGCACCGCCCCGGCGGTCGAATCAGCCGTTCCAGGCGGCCGGGGTGCTCTCCGCGACGAACAGCCAGGGCTCACCCATGTACATCAGGCCGATGACGTGCTCTCCGATGGCGACGGGGCTTCCCTCGGCCGCGAGCAGGGTCACCATCTGGGCCATCTCGTAGGCGGTGGAGCTCTCCTGGTTCAACGGGTGGCTGCCCGGGATGGTGCTCCACCACGTACCGGTGATCTTGGCGGCCTCCTCGGCGGCCGCCTCGCGGGTGAGCTCGCGCCACTCCAGCGTGATCGGGGTCGCGGTGAGGACCGGCCGCCCGCCCTGGAGGTGGCCGGGGTAGCGGTTCTGCACCTGCCCGGTCGGCACCTCGTCCAGCCCGAACATGTTCTTCACGAGCTCGGCGCCCTCGACGCTCACGGTCCGGGCGCAACGCCCCTCAGCGTCGTTCCACTTCACGGCGAACAGGGCGTCGGGGGCGGGGGTGCGGTTCATGCGGTCTCCTCGGTTCGAAGGGGGCGCTGGCCCGGCGGTGGGGTGCCACCCCCACCGCCTGCCAACAAGAGAACTATATCAGGCTCAAGACACGATGTCGAGCGGGAACCGGCCCACCCGAGCGCCGCGCCTGCGCCCGTCAGTCCTTCTCTGCGTGGGACAGGAGCGCAGCGAGGTACTCCGCGCGGTCGGTGAAGCCCTTCACCTCGATGTCGCCCTCGATGTAGGTGCCGACCCCGTACACGCCCTGCTCCTTGTCGCGGTAGACGGCGACGATGTACAGCGGCCAGTCGCCGAGCAGCCGACCGTCCTTGATCCCGGCCACGACTCGCCAGCCGTTGGCCGCCTCCTCGACCAACTCCATCCAGTCGTATCCGAAACCGCCGGTCGGGTCGGGGAGTTCGGGAAGCAACACGGTCAGGTCGGCGGCCTGGCTGGCGGTGGCGGGGGTGTTCGACATCGGTTCTCCTTGGCGGTTCGAAGGGGGAAGGGTCTCGGGGCCCGGCCCCGCCGCGTCCGGCGGCGG
>NZ_JBHYKG010000129.1:0-22817 GCF_042741245.1 Kitasatospora sp. NPDC058965 | reverse complement strand
CCGCACCACCCCCCGTCCGCACCCGCTCGGCGCCACCGGCACCGCCCTGGCCGGCGCCACCGGCCTGCTCGCCGCCGCGCTGGTGCCGTTCGCCGCCACCGCCGCGGCCGCGGACCCCGCCACCCCCTGCGGCAGCGGCGGCGTGCTCAGCACCGCCGCCCCCGGCTGCAGCTACACCGCCGCCGGCACGGACACCTTCACCGTGCCGGACGGGGTGAGCACGGTCAGCATCGACCTGTACGGCGCCGAGGGCGGCAGCGCGGCCGGATACGTGCGGCCCAACCCGCCCAACACCGGCGCGCCCGGCGGCCTCGGCGGCGAGTCCCGGGCCACCCTGGCCGTGACCCCCGGTCAGGTCCTGCAGCTCACGCTCGGCGCGGCGGGGGTCCCCGGCAGCTCGCGGCACGGCGAGTTCGCCCGCCCGGGCGGCTTCGGCCACGGCTCGGGCGGCGGCGGCGCGCACGGCGGCGGCGGCTCCGGCGGCGGGGCCTCCGACGTCCGGACCGGCGCCTTCGGTGCGGCCGACCGGGTGCTGGTCGCCGGCGGCGGGGGCGGCGCGGGCAACGGCGGTCCGCTGCTGCACGGCGGCGACGGCGGCGGTCCGGTCGGCCAGGACGGCGGGCAGGGCGGCGGCCCGGCCGGCTCCGGCGTGGCCGGCGGCGGCGGGTCCCAGACCGGCCCCGGCGCCGGCAGCCCCAACTCCGCGCTCGGCGGGCCGGGCACCCCCGGCGGTGACTACGACATGTGGACCAGCCTGTACAACCCGGGCAGCGGCGGCAGCGGCGGCAACGGTGCCGAGGGCGGCAACGGCGGCGGCGGGGGCGGCGGCGGCTGGTTCGGCGGGGCCGGCGGCTCGGGCGGCGGCAACCCGGGCAACCTCTACGGCGCGGGCGGCGGCGGGGGCAGCGGCTACGCGGCGCCCACCGCCACCGACGCGGCGCTGGTCCAGGGGGTGAACCACGGCAACGGCCGGGCCGTCGTCTCGTTCCGCTACGACAGCACCACGGCGCTCACCGCCGACACCACGGCGCCGCTGTTCGGACACCCCGTCAGCCTGACCGCGACGGTCACCGCGGCCAACCCCGCGGGCGGCACCCCGACCGGGTCGGTCACGTTCTTCGACGGCCCGGCGCCGCTCGCCACCGTGCCGCTCGACGGCGGGCGGGCCGTCCTGCGCACGGCCGGCCTGCAGCCGGGCGCCCACCCGATCACCGCGGTCTACGGCGGCGACCCGGACCTCACCCCGAGCGCCACCACCGGCCCGGCGGCCGTCACGGTCGGTTTCAGCGCGCCGTGCCTCACCACCGCGCACCACGGCCCGCTGGTGGTCGACGCCGACCAGGCGCTCTGCCTGGCCGCCGGCGGCACGCAGGACGGACCCGTCACCGTGCGCCCCGGCGGGGCGCTGGCCGTGCTCGGCGCGGGGCTGCACGGCCCGCTCGCGGCCGACGGCGCGCTCGCCCTCACCCTCTGCGACGCCACCCTGGACGGCCCGCTCGCCGTGCACGGCAGCACCGGAGCCGTCCGGCTCGGCGCCACCGGCACCGGCACCGGCACCGACTGCGGCGGCGACCAGCTGCACGGCCCGGTCACGCTCGACGCCAACACGGGCGGCGTCCAGCTCGCCGGCGGCACCCTCACCGGCCCGCTGCGCTGCACGGACAACACCCCCGCACCGGAGCTGGCCGACGAGACCACCTCCGGGCCGCGGTCCGGGCAGTGCCGGTAGCCGTACAGCGGGAGGGGCGGGGCCGGTGGGTCCGCTCCCGCGAGGCTCAGAAGTGGGTGGCGACCCCGAAGGCCCGGCGCAGCTGCGCCATGTCCTCGCGGTCGCACGGGCGCGGGTCGTAGCCCTGGTGGAAGTGGACCTGCTGCTCGACCGACAGGCACGGCACCGCCGTCCCCCGGACGGTACCGGTCACGAAGCAGGAGGCGGGGTAGGCGAAGGGCTGCCCGGGGTCCGGTGAGGCCTGGGTCGCGGAGCCGTCCGCGGCGAAGGCCAGCGGATGGAGGTCGAGCTCGCGACCGTGCCCGTCGGCGAGCACGAACCGCACCGGGCGCCAGTCCACCGTCTGCACGAAGCCGGCCGCGGCGAGCGCCGCCAGCACGGTCGGCTCCTGCTCCTGACGGTGCAGCAGGTCAAGGTCGCGGTGTTCACGGGTCTGCCGGCCGAGCAGCGCGTCGACGCCCCAGCCGCCGGCGATCCAGACCCGGGCGCCGGCGCCGCCCAGCAGGGCGAGGATCTCCAGCACGTCGTCAGCGGTCATCACCCGCGCAGGCTAGCCCCGGCCGCCTGCGCGGGCGACCGGTTTTCCCGCGCCCCGGGCGGTGTCGGGCTGGTGCACCGGGGCGGCGGGGGCCGCTCCGGTGCGGCGGGGCCGCTCCGGTGCGCCCGGGCGGCGGGCCCGCTCGGTCAGGTCCCGGAGGGCTGCGGCTCCCCCGCCTGCGCGTCCGGCGGTTCCGCCTCGTCCAGGAACCGCACCACCGCCAGTACGACGACCACGATCAGCACCAGCCAGAACACCACCCACCCGGTGGGGTACGACCAGAGCGCCAGCGTCAGCGCGCCCGCCCCCAGCACCACCCACATGATCCACCGCCGGAACCGGTGCACGAACGGCCCGACCGGCCCCAGCCGCAGCCCGGCGTTCTCCAGCGAGCCGCGGGTGGCGTCGATCGCGGACGTGCACACCCCGCGCACCCGGGACGCTTTGGCGCCCGGACCGGCCAGCCAGAAGCCGAGCCCGACCGCGATGCCCAGCACCACCACCGAGCGCACCGCCGTGCGCAGGAAGCGCACCAGCTGGTCGTAGACCGCCGCGGCCGCGGCCTGGTTCACGTCCGCCGGCAGTTTGTCCAGGTAGATCGCCCGGAACACGGTCAGCCCGATGCCCAGTACCAGGGCCCCGAACGCGATCCCGAAGGCGGCCGCGACCGCCGCCCGCCGCCAGCGCCGGGCCAGCCAGACACCGATCACCGCGCAGATCACGCCGATGACGGGCAGCCAGTTGCCGACCAGCTGCAGCAGCCGGAACCCGGTCTTCAGCTTGCCGATGTTCTGCGAGGTCACGACGGTGAAATCGGTGTGGATCTCCGGGATCCGCCCGGCCACCGTGATGCCGTCCGCCACCAGCTTCTGCTTGATCTGGTCGATCACCGGCGCCAGGTCGATCACCACGGCGTTCTGGGTCAGCTGCACCGCGCCGCCGCCCTCGCCGGTCAGCGCCTTGTTGACCGAGGCGTGGATCCGCCGGTTGGCGTCCTGCCAGAAGCCCTGGAACCAGTCGCTGGCGACGATCGACTTGGTCTCCTTCTGCACGAAGCTCGCCAGCGCGTTGTCGATCGGCCCGCTCAGCTTGCCCAGCGCCGCCTGCAGCTGGGGCCGGTTGTCCGGCACCACCTGGTCCAGCAGGCTGCCCACGTCCACCTGCTGCACCACCTGCTGCGCGGCCCGGTTGGCGATCGCGTCCTGCACGTCCGGGTTGGCGGCCAGCGGCCCCACCATCGCCACGTACCGGTCGGTGTCCCCGACGATGCTGGACGCCCAGGAGGCCACGATGGACAGCGGCGCCAGGATGCACGCGACCGTGATCAGCACGGCGGACAGCGTCGACTTCCACCACTTGCCGGGTGCCTGAAGCTCCTTCACCTGCGTCTGCAGCCGCCGCAGCTCGGCCTCGTCCGCCATGTCGACCGCCAGTCTGAGGTGAGGGGAGAGTGGTCATTTGACGTTCTATATGCTGTATTGCGGCTTTTCTCCCCGCAACCGCGCCTGAGCCGGTCGGGTCAGGCGCGGTGGCGGGTGCGCTGGAGACGGGCGCGCTGGAGACGGGCGCGGGACGGGCCACGGCGCCGGTCGGGACAATGGTCGGCATGGAACTGATCACGAGGGACATCGAGGTCGCCGACCCCGCGCTGGCGCGGGACGTCGCACCGCTGCTCCGGGCGCTGCGGCCGGCGCTGAGCGCCTCGGGCTTCGCCGAGTTCGCCGGAGAGGCGGCGGGCCAGGGACTGGTGTTCACCGCGGCCTACGACGAGCACGAGCGGTGCGTCGCGGTCGCCACCCACCGGGTGCTCGCGACCAGCCGCGGCCGTCTGCTGTTCGTCGAGGACCTCGTCACGGCGCCGGGCGCCCGCTCCGGCGGCGTGGGCGCCCGGCTGATGGCGGAGCTGGAAGCCCGGGCCCGCCGCGCGGGGTGCGTGCGCGTCGAGCTGGACTCCGGCGTGGCCAACCACGGCGCCCACCGCTTCTACCACGCCCGCCGGATGGCGATCGTCGCCCTGCACTTCGCGCTGGAGGTGCACCCGGGCTGAGCGGCACGGTCCGTCAGACCGTCAACTCCCTTGCGACCTGCGCGTTTAGCGGCTGTGCATCGGCCTGCGGCAGGCTCTCTCCCGGCTCGCGCTCGGCCGTCACCACAGGGAGCGCACCGGATCGAACGCGAAAGAGGAGCAGATGTCGACTGCCGCCGAGCCCGAGGGCAAGGTTTTCTCCCCCAATACGGGCCGGGCCGTGCCGGAGCGGGACGACTGGGCGGTCATGCCGGTCACCAAGGCGAAGCTGGACTACGCCCGCACCTTCCCCGCGGACTGGGAGGGGCAGTCGGCCCTGCACCACAAGATCTCCAAGGAGAAGCTGAGCTCCGTCGCGGAGCAGATCGCCCTGCTCCACAACTCCGAGACGAAGGCCCTGAAGAAGGCCGTCCAGGAATTCTGGGCACTCTGTTGCCGACTGGCCGGCCCCGAGGTGACGGCCGCGGTGATGGATGCGGAGCCGAGGAACAGTCCGCACCGACTGCTGTGGAACCTGCCGCTCAACGTCTCGATCGGTCCGCAGAGCCCGGTCACCGACCCCGGGCAGGCCTTCGACCCGGACACCGAGCCGGTCCCGCACACGCCGGGCCTGCGGCAGATGGACGCGGTCAGCACGGAGTTGGCGAAGCTGGAGGCGCTCTGGGACAAAGCCAGCCAGGCCAATGAGGGGCTGGGTGACTTCACCAACCACCAGCTCTGGACCCGGATGACCACGGCGCTCGGCACGGCGTACAAGGCGGCCGACGCGAAGTCCCGCGGCGGGCGCCTGCTCTACCCCCCGAAGTACGAGCAATGGCTCTGCGACGGCAAGCAGTTCCTGCGCAAGGGCCTGACCGACTACGTCGGCGTGGCCGAGGGCCAGCGGCGGTTCGCGGCGGCCCGGCGCAACGTCCCCTCGATCACCGCGTACAAGGGCTCGGCCAAGATCGTGGCCACCGGAGCGGCGAAGGGCATCTTGACCACCGAGGTGTCGGAAGGCGTCCTTCAGGACACCCCGGTGACCCTGACCCTGACCGTGACCGAGGGAACCGCCCACCACATCTGCGAGCGGCACACCTTCACCTTCTTCGACTTCCGGGGTACCTCCCGTCCGATCAACACGATCTGGGAGAAGGAGAGCTTCGCCGAGGTCACGGCGCTCGCCAACCAACTCGCCGCGCCCATCGCCAACCTGTGCCTCAAGCAGTTGCTGGTGCTGGGTACCGATGACCCGTACCAGTGGATGGGCGAGGACATCGAACTCAGCCTGCAGCCGGCCGGGGAGCACTGCGTCTACTTCCACGTGACGGTGGGCGAGGTGGACGTGGCGGAGCCGGTCAAGACCGGGAAGACGGTGGAACCGGGTCCCATCACGGTCACCGCCACGGTCAAGACCTTCGCCCCGAACGGCGCGAGCGGGCCGGGCTTCCTGCGCCAGGAGCTGGTCACCATCGGACAGGCGCTCGGCGCGTTCCTGCCGCAGTAGCCGTCGCGGCGCACGGAGACCCGGCGCGCCGCCGCGCGGCTCCCCCAGCCTTCGGCCGGAAGGCTCGGGGAGCCGCGCCCCGGCAACGCCGTTACGAGCGGGGCTGGTTAGCGTCCGCGTCGACGGCGGGGGCTGCGGCGGGGGCGGTGTCGAGCGACCGGCTCTCCTCCACCACGAGGTAGCCGGTGCTGGTGTAGAGGTTCATCGCGACGTCGTTGCCGCCGAACACGTTGAACATCAGCGCCTGGCCGCCGCCCGCCACCGTGGCCTGCTCGGACACCGCCATGGCGGCGCGGCCGAAGCCCCGGCCGCGGTGCTCCGGGTGTACCAGCACCGAGTAGAGGTAGCTGACGCCCGGCAGGTACCGGTGCCGCAGCCAGGCCACCCCGACCTCCACGCCCTCGGACTCGATCAC
The DNA here is from genome assembly GCF_042741245.1 of Kitasatospora sp. NPDC058965. NCBI lineage: Bacteria > Bacillati > Actinomycetota > Actinomycetes > Kitasatosporales > Streptomycetaceae > Kitasatospora > Kitasatospora sp. NPDC058965. Next base: position 16,623 of record NZ_JBHYKG010000129.1, on the reverse strand, counting down.
CAGGATCGTGTTGTCCGGGGTCGCCAGTCCCTCGGGCAGCAGCTCGCGGTACTCCTGCTCGGCCTGCTTCAGGGCGTCCTCGAAGGTCCTCGACCCGGAGCGCGCGATGTCCTCGGCATACTCCCGCTGCTCGACGGCGGCCCAGTGCGGGTACTCCTCGGCGGTCATCGGCCGGGCCGTCACCCCGTCGGCCGGCCGGGCCGCCTCCCCGATCACCTTGGAGCGCAGCTGCGAGCGGACCGGATAGTCGGCGAACTCCGGGTCCGGCTCGGCCAGTCGTACCGCCACCCGGCTGGCCGCGTGCCGCTCGCACCAGGCGCGGGCCCACGCGTGGGCCGCCGTGCGGTGCTCGTCCTGACCGGGCTCGGTCCACAGGTCGACGATCCGTCCCATCGACCGGCCGCCCGGGTCGATCACGCCGACCACGACCTGGCCGACCCGGCGGCCGGCCGCGTCGAGGACCGCCGAGGCGGTCCATTCCTGGGTCAGGTCCAGGAGTTGGTCCGCCAGTTCGGCCGCGGCGGCGGGCGGCACACCGGTCGCCAGGTACGCGTCGACGGTACGCTGCCGGAACTGCGGGTACCAGTCGGCCGAGTTGCTCAGGGATACGAAGGAAGTCATTCGGGCAGGATAGGCGGCCGGGGCTGGGATCCGGATCAATTTCCGGTGCTCGCCCCGGTCTTGGGGACGGGGAGGCGGCGGGCAGGGGGCCCGGGCGGGTTGGCGCCGGGGCCGCCCCGCCCAACCGGCACCAACCCGCCCGACCGGAACACCTCCACGGCCGCCGCAGCCCGTCACAGGCTCCGGGCGGTGATGTCGCCGCGGTGGGTGGTGGCGCGGATGTCGAGCTCGACGGCGCCGTCGTTCTTCAGCGCGTTGCTGACCCGCCCGTACCCGGTGCCGGCGTCCAGGGCGGCCGACACCCCGGCGGCGGCGCCGACCGTGATGCTGCCGTCCTGGGTGCGGAGCACGACCGTGCCGCGCACGGCCTCGGCGATCCGGATGTCGCCCCGCGCGGTGGTGATCTCCGCCGGCCCGTTCAGCCGCCCGACCTCCACCCCGCCGTCGACCGCGGTCAGCCGCAGGCTCCCGGCCTCGTCGAGCTTGATCTGCCGGTACGCGCCCTCGAACGCGACGTCGCCGAGCCGCCCCACGCCGCGCAGCTCGCAGCTCGCGGTCTTCGCCTCGACCCGCGAGCCGGACGGGAGTTGGACCGTGACCTCGACGGCCCCGGACGGCCCGAAGTACTGGTTCTTGGGGTCGGCACTGCGGATCTGCAGGACCCCGTCGACGAAGGCCACGGCGACCTGCTCCGCCGCCTGCACGTCCCGCCCCTTGCCCGGGTTGACCGGCCGCACGTCCACGACCGTGTCGCCGCGGTCGGCCGCGACCAGCTGCACCCGCCCGGCGGGGATCGCGAGGGCGACGGTGATGGCGGCGGGGGTGTCGAACTTCTGCATGGTGCTCTCCTTGGTGGAGCGGCGCCCGGTGCGGCGCCGTGCGGTTTCTGATGACAGAAACGCTACGTTGCGTTCGAGCATCGGGCAACATGCTCGTTGCGCAAGAACAGCATCAATGCAGGTAGCTGCAGGGAAATCGTTGCATCAAAGGAAGAACTAACGCAACGTCAGCGATACCAGTTCGTTGCAATGACAGAGCAGTGAACGCTATGCCGCGGGATCGGGCACCGGCCCGACCCTCCCGCGGGAAACGACAGAGCGGCCCCCGGCCGCGGGGCCGGGAGCCGCTCCGAGGGGGACGGTCGCTCAGGCCTGCGCGGCGACCGCCCGGAGCATGGCCACGCGCGGCCACCGGTCCAGCCCGTGCCCCGTCTCCCGGGCCCGGATGTCCCGCAGGCCCGGACCGAGCAGCCGGTCGTCCAGCGGCCGGAACCCGCAGCGCGCGTAGTACGGCGCGTTCCACGGCACGTCGGCAAAGGTGGTGAGGGTCAGCGCAGGGATCCCCTCGGCCGCCGCCCGCTCGGCGAGACCGTCGATCAGCGCCCGCCCGATGCCCCGGCGGGCACTGTCCGGGTGCACGGAAACCTGCTCGACGTGCAGGTTGCCGTCGACGTGCTCGGCCACCAGGTAGCCCACCGGCCGGTCCGCACCGTCCACCGCGACCCACGCCAGCCCCGCCTGCCGGTAGCGGGCGAGTTCGTCGAGCGGCAGCGGCTCGTCGTCCGCGATCTCGGGCATGCCGATGTCGCGGAAGCACCACCCGGCAGCTCTCTCGATGTCCTGGAGGAGGATCAGCTCGTCGGTCCGGACTTCTCGCATGCGCATGGCCACATTCTCCAGCGGCGGCCGCACCGCGCCGACGATGCCATGCCGCGCCGCTGCCTCGGACGGCGGGAGCAGGCCCGGACTTTCCTTGGAGCGTCGGGTGCGGCAGATTACCGCCATGATCGTTTTGAAGGTGCTGCTCCTCCTGGTCCCGATGTCGTCCTGGGCCCTGATGACCCGCAGGAGGAAGATCGGGTGGGTGGCCGGCAGCCTGGTGGCCGTGGCCGCCGTGGCGGAGCTGGCGTTGGCGATGCAGTGGATCACCGTCGAGGAGAGGTACACCCTGCTCGTGGCGCTCGCGCTCGCCACCACCCTCGCCCTGCTGGTGGTGGCCCCGGTCGAGCTGCGCAGGCCGATTCGCGCCCGGCAGGTCTTCGGCCTGCTCCTCGCGGTCGGCTACGGCGTCGCGGCGCTCGGCATGGGCTTCATGCTCGCTTTCACGGAGCCCGACTTCCGCCCCGCCGCCGCCGAAGTCTTGCCCCTGCCGACCGGGCTGGCCGTGGTCGACAACCGTGACGAAGGGTGCGACCACACCGGCCTCCACAACGACTGCGCGCGGGAGATACGCGTGCGGAGCACGACGGGGGCCCCGGACGGCGAGCTGCAGCAGCAGGTGCGGGACTACCTGACGCAGCAGCGCGGGTGGCACATCGAGGTGGTGTTCGGAGACTGGCACGGTTGCCACGAGGAGGGCCGGATGCTCGACCGGCACGAAGTGTGCGTCACCGTCAGGAGCGACCAGGGCGAGGCTGTCATGGATCTGGACGCCGACAACTACGACGAGCCCTAGCTGCCAGACCGCTGCGACGGTTCGGCGGAGAAGACCTTCACCTCCGCTCGACTGCACGGCCTCCTGGCGCACTCCCGTGCCGGCGAAGGCCGAACGTGACCCCGGAGGCCATAGTCCCGATCGGCCATGAACACGCTCTGGTTGGAGTAATGCGGAGCGCCCGGGCGCCGACGGGGTCTCATGGAGTCGGTGGAGCGCATACAAACCAGTAGGTCCTCCCCCGGACCCCCGCCCACCTCCCACCCGTGAGCCGTCCCACCGAAGGAGCCACCATGGCAACCACCGTGACCACCCCCCTCGACAGCCCTACCGTCGTCAGCACGGAGAACGGGACCCTGACCTTCTACACGTACACCACCGTGCCCTCTTCGACGGACCGGGCCACCATGGATGCTGCCGCATTCATCGCGCAGGCGGTTCCGACGACTCCCACTGCACGCCCCGGAGACCCGATCTCCGACGTCATCAGCGCGGTCGGGGTCGGGGCGCAGATCGTCGGCACGGTCTTCCAGGCCGGGCAGTTCGGGCTCGGCATCGCCAATACGGCGAGGGCCTACCAGAACCCGACAACCCCCAACAACCCCACCAGCCCCACGCAAGTTCAGCAGGGTGTGGCGACGATCGTCCTCACCAACAACGCCCTGTTTCCGCTGGGGTTCAGCACCGTCAAGGCCACCGAGTGCGTGCTGACCCAGGCGCCGACTGTGCTCACCACTGGCCAGTCCGGCAACGTGCTGCTGACCCGGAACGTACCCCTGGATGGTTCCTCCTCGGTGGAAGTCAGTCTCGAGATCGGCGACGGCGACGGCGGCAACATCTTGGTAGTCATGACCTTCAACTACAGCGCGACCGACACAGTGTGGACCCTGCAGATGAGCGTCGACGGATCCGGGTTCTTCACCTTCCCGGCGGCCGCAGCACTGACCGGCTGCACCTTCGCCCCCAACCCGAATGTCCAGGCCAACTTCTCGATCTTCTTCGCGCCGATCCAAGCCGCCAGCGGTTCGATGCAGGTCATGGTCTACCCGTACTCGGGCGCCGGCAACTGAGGGCGTGGCGGTGAACCAGGTGGTGTTCGGTGGGGTGGGGCCGTATGTGCCTCGAACGTCTTGCTGGTCATCGAGCTACGGACCGGTTCATCACCACGCTCTCACTCATGTCGAGATCACCACGCCGTGAGCCCTGTCACCAACCTCCGTGGTCAGTCCACCTGGCGCCGCGTCGGGCGGTAGACCGAGGCCACGGCGGGCTGTCCGGTGTAGTTGGGTCCGGCCCCGGGGTCCGCGCCGAGATAGGTGAAGGGCAGGCTGACGTTCCGTCGGCCGCGCAGCGTGAGCAGGTGGCGGCGTGGCTGGTACGCGAACCCCGCGGCCCGCAGGGCGGCCAGCGCGGGGCGGGCCAGGCTGGTGCCCGCAGGGCCGCGCAGGGCCGTGGGGTCGAACTGGGCGAGCAGCAGCCCGTCGGCGGTGAGCCAGTCGGCCGCACGGGCGAGCAGCGCGAGCTTGTCGCCCAGGTAGTGCAGGCCGTGCACGCAGGTGATCAGGTCGTAGCGGCGGCCGGGGGCCCAGTCGGCGAGCGAGGCGGTGACCAGCTCGACGTCGGCCGGCACCGGGCGCGGGACGACCGGGCCGACCAGGTCCACCCCGGTGAGGACCGCCTGCGGCAGCCGGGCCGCGGCGGCGAGCAGCGCGAGCCCCTCACCGCTGCACAGGTCGAGCCACGCCTGCGGGCCCGCCCGCTCGGCCAACCACCCCGCCGGGTCCAGTCCGAGCTCGCGGGCATAGCTGTTGACGCCGGTCAGCCCGCGCGCCCGGTTCATCGTCCGGTTGGCGACGACGGGCGACTGCGCCAGCTCCTCGTCCCCCCACAGGCTCATTCGGCGCCCGCCAGCCGGAAGGCGGCCCGCCGGCGCCAGACGTCGCCGTCGTGCACGAGGAGTTCGACCTCCGCGACGTGTGCGGTCACCGGCAGCCCGGACGCGACGGCGGCCTCGACCTCCGCCCCCGCACGGTGACCCACCGTCAGGTGCGGGACGAGGTCGGCGTGCCGGCCGCCGAACGGCGGGCACTCGGGCCAGCGCTCGGCGACCACCCGGGTCAGCGCGAGGAAACCGGTGGCGGAGTCGGGGGCCAGGTAGAGGATGCCGGGGAACCGGCCGCAGCGGGCGAAGCGCACGGCGAAGGCGGGTTGCGTGCCGACCAGCGCGGCGAGCTCGTCCAGTGCCGCGCCGTCGAGCCGGTGCGCGGGCAGGAACGGGAAGAGCACCGTCACGTGCGCGGGCACGCCCGCCGCGGCCGCCGGGTCGTACCGGGCGCGCCACCGGCCCACCAGCGGCTCCGCCTCCGGCACCCGCACGATCAGCGCGCTCTGCCCCTGCGCGAACCGCTCCCCGCTCACCGACGCCCCCGCAGCGCCCTGACCGCCAGGCCGGCTCCCGCGCCCAGGGCGAGCAGCAGCGCCGACCCGAGCAGGGTCAGCAGTCCCGCGCCCAGCAGGACGGCGCCGGGACCGCTCTCGCCGTCCGGCGCATCGGCGCCGGTCCTCGGGTCCAGCGCCACCGCGACGGCGGCACCGGCCGTCAGCAGCCCCGCACCCACCGGCACCGAGAGTCCGATCGGCCCCCAGGCCCGCCGGTACCCGAGCAGCGCACCCCACCCGACGGTCCAGGCGAGCGCCGCGCCGATCAGCCACGCACCGGTGGTGTTGTCGCGCGGGTCGACCGCGAACGGCACCCACGCGACCAGCAGTGCGACCCAGACGATCGCGTACAGCACCAGCCAAGCCCCCGAACGACCGCTCTCCCGCCCCATGGGGATCATGCTGCCACGGCCGCCGCCCGGTCAGGCCCGCAGGGCCCGGACCAGCCAGGCGCCGGTGCGCAGGTGGACCCCGTCCGGGCGCGCGTACGCCGCCAGCGCGGTGGTGAACGCCGCCCGCACCGCACGCTCGTCGCCGACCAGGCCCAGCAGGTGCTGCCCCGGCCCCGAGCCCAGCAGCAGGTCGGCGGCCTGCTCGGCGTCATGGCCGAACGTGGCGGGCGCGACGGCGGACTCGACCTCGATCCGCTCGAAGCCCGCCGCGCCGAGGGTCTGCCGGATCACCGCCGGGTCGGCCAGCGAGAACATGCCCGGCCCGTCGACCACCCCCGCCTGCTGCGGCGCGACGGCGAGGGCGGCGCTCACCTCGGCGTACAGCCGCACCCACTCGCTGGACGCCGGCTCGGCCATGCAGACGAAGGCGAGCCGGCCGCCCGGTCGCAACGCGCGCCCGACGTTGCCGAACGCGGCGACCGGATCGGCGAAGAACATGATCCCGAACCGGCTGATCGCCGCGTCGAAGCCACCGTCGGGCAGCGGGTGCACCTGCGCGTCGCCCTGCACGAAGTCGACGTTCGCCAGGCCCTCCGCGGCCGCCGCCTGCCGGGCCGCGGCGAGCATCGGCCCGGACAGGTCGAGCCCCAGCGCCGATCCGCGGTGGGCGGCGCGGGCGGCGAGGCGGGTGGTCTGACCGGCCCCGCAGCCGATGTCGAGCACCCGGTCCGCGGGCCCGATCCCGGCGGCCGCGAGCAGCGGCGCGTTGAAGCCCTGGTTCACCGCGTTCCAGCGGTCCTGGTGCTCGCTCCAGTGCCGGCCCTCGGCGCCGTTCCAGGCCTCGGACTGCACGGTGTTGACGATCTCGGTCATCGGTCTGCCCCTCCGGACCACTGGTATGGGCGATCGCCCATACCTCTAAAGTATGAGCGAACGCCCATACTGGCAACCCCTGGCCCGCCAGCCCGATCTCCGGAGGCCCCGATGTCCCCACGCGGCGTACCGACCCCCGACGTCCGCGAGCGCCTGTTCGCCGCCGCGGAACGGGTGCTGGCCCGCGAGGGGTCGGCCGGCCTGACCAACCGCGCCGTCACCGAGGAGGCGGACTGCGCGAAGGGCCTGCTCTACAACCACTTCGCCGACCTGGACGACTTCGTGGCCCAGCTGGTCCTGGACCGCTTCGCGCGGATCGCGGCGGCGGTCGCCCCGCTGCCGGAGCGGGCCGGCCGGGGCGGGGTGCACGAGAACCTCGCGGACGCGGCCCTCGTCCTGCTCGGCACCAACGGTCCGGCGATCGCCGCCGCGGCCATCTCCCGCTCCGACGTCGCCGACCGGGTCCGCACCGCCTGGGCGGCCGGCGCGCCGGGTCCGGGCAGCGTCGAGGCTGCGATGACGGGGTACCTGACGCGCGAGCAGGAGCTGGGCCGGGTCCCGGCGGGCGCCGACGGCCCGATGCTGGCCCTGGCGATCACGGGCACGGTGCACCACCTGCTGATGCACGGCGGGCAGCCGCCGGCCGAGGGCCGGGAGCTGATCCACCGTCTGGTGGCCGCACTGGTGCCGCTCGCCTGAGCGTGTCGTGCTGCCTCCGGTGCCCGGCTCGGGGCGTTCGCGCTGGTCACCCGGATGGGGATCTTCCTGACACGGCGACGGCCTCCGATGCGCGCTGTGCGATGTCGAGTCGCACAGCGGGTACGGAGGCCGTTGGTGTCGAGCGTGGTCCAGAAAGCCGATCGCCGGCAGGCGAGCGCAGAACTGTCGTCCTCGCGGACGGAGTTGCACGCGGCGATGCCCTGCCGCGCGGACGCCCTGTTCGAACTCGGCGCCGCGAGCCCGGTTCCGGGGCGGGCTCGCTTGCGGTGCGATCTCGGTTTCGGCGCGGGCTCAGTTGCCGTGGGATGCGCGGCTCAGCTCGGGTGGCCGTCGCCCCAGCCGTAGCCGTCGAGCGCGACCGCGTGGGTCGAAGCGCCGGAGGACTGGGCGGACGGCGCCGACACGGCGGCGCCGGCACCGGCACCGGCACCAATGGCGATCAGGGCAACGAGCAGGGCAGCGGTGAAGCGCGGCACGACAGACTCCATCTGCGCAGCAGGGACGGGGAAGTGTTCGGAGGTCCGGCGCCCGCTGGGCGCCACCCCTTCCGACGTGAGAAATCCTGGCAGGCCCCGGGCGCCCCGTCACTGGCACAGCACGTGCACGAAGATGCCTGGCACCATCAGGCCAGCGCACCACCCGCGACCCACGGGCACAGCACCCACCCGACGCCCCGTCAGCACCGCTCGTACTTCTCACAGCGTCGCTCAGCCGGTGGTGCCGACAGCCCGCCCGAGCTGAAGCTGAGACCGGGACGACGTCGCAGGTGGGGCGGCGGGCGAACGCGGCGGCCGTCGGTCGCACCTCGGGCTCCGGACCGGCGGCGCGCCGTGAATACTGGGTCCCATGGACATCCATCGCCCTTGGCAGGACCTGATCCTGCACCAGTTCCGCCGGGTCCGCGCCGACCTGCTCGACCTGCTCGACGGGGCCCGGCCGGCGGAGCTGGACCGGCAGGTGCTGCCCGGGACCAACAGCACGGGCTGGCTCGCCTGGCACATCGCGCGCGGGCAGGACCGGAACCTCTCGGAGCTGGTGGGAGTGGAGCAGCTCTGGGTGGCGCAGGGGTGGGCCGAGCAGTTCGGGCGGGCGGCGGATCCGGCGGACACCGGGTTCGGGCACTCCGCCGAGGCGGCCGCCGCCTTCCGCAGCCCCTCCGTCGAGCTGCTGCTCGCCTACCACGGAGCGGCGCACGCACTGGCGGAGCGTTACCTGCGCACCGCCCCCGACGACGACCTGCACCGCGCGGTGACCAGCCCGACCCTCGGGAACACCCACACCGTGGCGGAGCGCCTGACCGGCCAGCTGCACGACAGCGTCGCGCACACGGGGCAGATCGGGCTGCTGCTGGGAAGGTGACGGGCGGCGCCGCGACCGGGCGGGCCCTGGGTTCGGCCGGGACAGTGCGCCCGGGTTCGTGGAGGTGTCAGGTCCATGGGGTGGTACGGGATGTGGGGGTTGCTGCCGGTGCGGCCCGAGACGGTCGAGCGGTACGGTCCGCTGCTGCGGTCCGCCATCGACGAGGAGCGGCAACTGCCGGCCTCCCGGGAGTTGCTGCGGGAGTGGCACGCACGGGGCAGCGGCCGGTGGGCCTGCGACGCCTTCACCGAGGCCGCCGGACCGGGTGCGCTGGACGGGCGGATCGAGGTCGTCTACGAGGCCTGGGAAGCCGGCCGGGACGACGGCGAGCCGCGAGTGGTGGTGCTGTGCAGGAAGGCGTTCCCGGCCGCCGCCCTGGCGTACGCGATGGGTCCGCAGCGCTTCTCGCTGCTGCCCGGCTGGTTCGGGGACCTCGTCCTCACCCCCGCCCAGGTCCGCGCGAGCCTGCCCCGGGTGGAGCGGGCCTTCACCTGGACCGCCGCCGAACGCGCGGACGCCGAACGCCTGCTGACCGAGGCCCTGCGGGGCGATCCGGACCGCGCGGACCTCGACGCCCTGCTCGACGGCGTCCCCCCGGTCTGGCGCGCCGCGGCCCGGGGCGGGTTCGGGCTGCTGGGCGCCCAGCTGCTGCCGTCCTGAGCGGGCGCGCCGGGTGCGGCGGAAGTCGGCGGGGTCGATTTCCGATGCCCCGCACTGAGGCGCCGTCAGGGGAGATACTGGACGAACCAGAGCGAAGGACCGGGGGGTCACCGTGAAGCCGCTGCTGTACCTGGACGTTGACGGTCCGCTGAACCCGTACGCCGCTCCGCTGTTCGACCGGCCGTTGGACGGGTTCACGGTGATCGAGGTGCCGCACGAGCCTGAGCCGTTGCGGGTCTGGCTGGATCCGCGGCACGGGGCGGAGCTGTTGCGGCTGGAGTACGACCTCTGCTGGGGCACCACGTGGATGGCCGGGGCCAACGAGTGGATCGCGCCGGTGGTGGGGTTGCCGAGGCTGCCGTACGTGGACTTCTCGGCGGTGCTCTTCCAGGAGCGGCCGGACGGTGTGCACTGGAAGACGCAGGTCCTGGTCGAGCATGCCGCCGGGCGCCCGTTCGCCTGGGTGGACGACGAGCTGGGGCCCGCGGACGAGGCGTTCGTGGCCGCGCACCACCCGGGGGCGGCGCTGCTGCACTACGTGAGCCCGCTGAAGGGGCTGCGCGAGGAGGACTTCGCTGCGCTGGCCGCCTTTGCCGACAGCTTGCCGGGCCCCGCGGTCCAGCCGCCCGAGGGGCCGGGCGGGCGCTGAGCGTCGCGGAACGGAGGACCGGGCTTGAGGAGGTGCCGGGGGTCGCCGACGGCCGAGGAGAGGCCGACAGGAGGCCCCTCCCGGGCCGAAGGCTCGGGCGGGGGGCGGCACGGTGAGGGCGCCTGACGAGAGGCCGGCACGAGGCCGCCTCTCGTCCCCGGCCCCAGGCCCGTGCGCACCGCCACCGCACTCGCACAACGCCCTCGCCCACCGCACTCCCCCGCCGCGCTCCCGAGGGTGCGCCCTACCGCCGCGGCCCCGCCAGCGCCTCTGCCGCCGCGACGCCCGAGGCCGTGGTCGCGCCGTGGGTGAGGATGTGCACCGCTCCCGGGGTCTCGCCGGACGGGAAGCCCATCTCCACCACCACCGCGTCGGGGCGGGCGTGGACCAGCTCCGCGAGCGCACCGCTCATCCACTCGTGGCGGGCGGCGTCGCGCACGACCACCACCAGGGGGCGGCCGGCGGCAGGCTGCAGGGCCGGCTCGGCCAGCACCCCGGCCCGGCCGTCGAACTGGTCGGCGTGCAGCCTGGCGAAGGTCGTTCCCGGCAGCCGCTCGCGCAGCGGGGCGGCCACGCCCCACGGGGTCTCGGCGCCGATCGCGAGGTTGGTGGTCGGCACCAGCTCGACCACGTGCGGGGCGGCGCGCAGCGGCAGCAGTTCGTCGGCGAGCCCGCTGATCCGCAGCGCCCGGCGCGCGGCCGCGAAGCCGATGTCGCCCCGGATCGCGCTGACCGGCACCCGCCGGGCGTGCGCGGTGGACCAGGCCGCGAACGCCCGCACCCGCTCGACGGCCTCGCGCAGCCGCTCCTCCGCCAGCTCGCCCGACGCGACGGCGTCGACCAGTGCGCCCGACAGCAGCTCGACCGTCCCCTCGTCGGCGCTCTCGCCGCCCACGCAGACGGCGTCGGCACCCGCGGCCACCGCGCCCACGGTGGCGCCGTCGATGCCGTAGCGGTCGGCGACCGCGCCCATCTCGATGCCGTCGGTGACCACCAGCCCGTCGAAGCCGAGCTCCTTGCGCAGCAGGTCCTCGATCAGGATCCGGCTCAGCGTCGCCGGGTGCTTGCGGTCGTAGGCGGGGACCAGCAGGTGCCCGGTCATCACGACCCGCACGCCCGCCGCCAGGGCGGCGCGGAACGGCGGCAGCGAAGTGGCCACGATCTCCTCGACGGTGGCGTCGTAGCTGGGCAGTCCGTGGTGCGAGTCGACCGCCGTGTCGCCGTGGCCCGGGAAGTGCTTGGCGCACGCGGCCACGCCCGCCGCCTGCAGGCCGCGGATCCACGCGGCGGTGTGCCGGGCCACCAGGTCGGAGGCGGTGCCGAAGGAGCGCAGGCCGATGACGGGGTTGCGCGGGTTGGAGTTGACGTCGGCGCTCGGCGCGTAGTCCAGGCTGACCCCGGCGGCGTGCAGCTCCCGGCCGATGTCGCGGGCGACCGCCTCGGTGAGCTCCACGTCGTCGACCGCACCGAGCGCGAAGTTCCCGGGCCGGGTGGAGCCGGTCCAGCCCTCCAACCGGGTGACGTCGCCCGCCTCCTCGTCGATCGCGATGATCAGTTCCGGGTTCTCGGCCCGCAGTTGCGCGCAGAGCCGGGCCACCTGCGCCGGCGCGGCGATGTTGCGGGAGAAGAGCACGACGGACGACAGGCCGTCACCGATGGCCCGCAGCACCCAGTCCGGCGCCTCGGTGCCGACGAATCCGGGCTGGAGGACCGAGAGGGCGAGGCGCCGGAGCTCGGGGTCGGTCTGGGTGGGCCTGCTGAGGGTCATCGACTGGACCTTCCGGGGTCAGAGCCGTCTGCGTCGATCGCACGGGTCGGCATTGGTACATACCAATGGAGGGATGTTGGTATAGACCAAGTGGGGTGTCAAGGGTGCCCGCGCCGACCGGTCGGCCCGGGCGACCCCGCCCCGAGCAGGGGTGACCCCTCCTCAAGTAGGGCGCCCGGCAGCGCCCGTGGACGCAGCGGGGCCCCGAACGCGTTCCGCTCGCGTCCGGGGCCCCGCTGCCGGCTGCTCGACTACTCGGCCACTCAGGTGGTGTAGTCGGCGTTGATCTTCACGTACCCCTCGGTCAGGTCGCAGCCGTAGACGGTGAACGCCCCGCCCGCGATGCCGAGTTCGACCCCGATCACGACCTCGTCCGACGCCAGGTGCCGACTGGCCGCGGCCAGCAGTTCCTCGGTCGAGGGCGCCGGGTACACCTCCAGCTCGCCGAAGTGGATCCGGACCAGGTCCGGGTCGATGTCCGTCTCCTGGTGCAGCTTGCCGATGGCCATCGCCACCCGGCCCCAGTTCGGGTCGGCGCCGTGCACGGCCGTCTTGACCAGCGGCGAGTTCACGATCGCCTTGGCGACCCGCTTGGCCTGCGCGTCGTCCCGGGCGCCGGTCACCCGCACCTCGATGAGCTTGGTGGCGCCCTCGCCGTCGCAGGCGATCTCCCGCACCAGGTGCAGGGCCGCGCGGTGCAGCGCCTGCTCGAACTCCGCCAGGTCGACCGGGCCGGCCAGCCCGTTGGCGAAGACGGCAGCGGTGTCGCTGGTCGAGGTGTCGGTGTCGATGCTCAGCGCGTTGAACGTGCGGTCCATCACCCGACGGAACATCGCGTCCAGCTCGGCCGCGGGGATCTCCGCGTCGGTGAAGAAGAAGGTCAGCAGCGTCGCCATGTTGGGCTCGATCATGCCGACGCCCTTGGCGACGGCCGTCAGCACCGCGTCGCCGCAGGTCACGGTGGTCTGCTTGGACCGGGTGTCGGTGGTCATGATCGCCCGGGCGGTGGCCGCGAAGTCGGCCTCGCCCAACGGCCGGGCCAGTCCGGCCACCCCGGCCCGGATCCGCTCCATCGGGTACCGGCGGCCGATCACCCCGGTCGAGGCGACCAGCAGCTCCGCGGGCTCGACCCCGGCCAGCTCGGCCGCCAGCCGCCGCAGCTCCACGGCGTCCTCGACCCCGCCCGCCCCGTTGGCCACGTTGGCGTTGCCGGAGACGGTGACCATGCCGCGACTGCCGTGCAGCGGCGCATCCGCCCGGCTGAGCGTCACGCTCGGCCCGGCGAACCGCGACTGGGTGAACACGGCCGCCGACGTCGCGGGCACCTCGGAGACCACGACCGCGAAGTCGGCCGCACTCTCCTTGACTCCCAGGTGAGCGGTGACACCCCGGAAACCCCGGGGGAAGGTGGCTGGCATGACTGACCCTTCCATTGCATGACTATGAAGAAAGCAGCATAGCCATAAGTTCCACGCCGGCGGCGAATTTCTCCCCGGGTTCGTGTAAGGATCACCGCGCCACCCGCTCTCTCCGGACACCGACGCAGTGCCGATCCCGAGGAGCCCTCCTGTGACCGTCGTTCCACTCGACCCCGCTTCGCCCGCCTCGCACGCCGTGGGGCTCGACTTCGACCAGACCTTGGTGGCCCACGACGACGGGTGGCAGGACGGTCGGATCTACGGGAAGCCGATCCCGGGGGCGATCGAGGCGGTGCACGCGCTGGTGGAGGTGCGGGCGGTGTTCGTGGTGACGGCGCGGCCGCGGCGGTTCCACCCTGCGGTCGCCCAGTGGCTGGGGCAGCACACGGGGTTGGACACCCTGGTGGACGTCGATCCGGACCGCGCGTACTGGCTGGAGCGGCGCAGGCTGCTGGTGACCAACAAGAAGCTGGGGGCCGCGCTGTACGTGGACGACCGGGCGCTGCGCTTCGAGGGCGACTGGACCACCACGCTGGCCCAGGCCCGGCACGCCATCGGCCTCGGCGCGCAGCCGCGCTGCTGACGGCCGGACCGGCGCGCTGCCGGCGGTGCCGACGGCCGGACCGGCGCGCTGCTGGCGGGGCTGACGGCCGGTTCGACGAGCGCCCCGTCAGCCGCCGATCTCGCCCGCCAGCGTGCGCAACCAGGGTCCTCCGAAGGCGGGTTCGGCGGCCAGCGTGCGCACCACCCGGCGGCGGACGGCCGGTGTGCGCCCCGCCGCGACCAGCGCGACGGCCGTGGCCAGCGCGCGGGTCGGGGCCTCGCCCCGGGCCGGCGCGGTCACGGTCTCGTCCCGCCAGCGCGACGGCGGGAACGAGGGCGCGGTCTTCGGCTGGTAGTCCCCCAGCAGGCTCCAGACCCGCGGATCGAGCGAGACGTTCCGCACCCCGCGGGCCGGCAACTCGGCGGTCCACGCCTGGTGCTGCTGCCAGCGCCAGGTCTTCGGGCTGGTCCGGGTGCGCGACGTGATGCCCAGGTAGCGCAGCTTGCGGCGGATCACCGGCCACGGTTCGCGCGACTCGGCGATCCAGTCGCGCAGCACGGTGTGCAGCGTGGTGAAGGTCCGCCCGGCCCAGACCAGGTCGACCAGGACCAGCGGACGCTCGCGCCGGGCCAGGTCGCGCGGGGCGAACCCGGCGGCACCCAAGTGGTCGCGCAACAGCGCGAGTTCCCGCTGCGAGAAGTCGAGCCGGGGGCAGGAGAGCGGCAGTCGGGCCAGCCGGGAGGCCCAGGCGGTCCCGGTCAGCACCCCGCCGAGCAGGTCGAACACGCTGTCCGCGGAGCGCCCGACGAACCGCAGCTCGGCATCCCCGCCGCGGGCCAGCACCTTGGCCGCACAGTCCGTCAACTCCTCCAGGTACCAGAGGTTCGGCGCGTCGGCCCCGTCCAGCAGGGTGCCGAGGCGGTCCGGGCGGAGCAGGTCCCAGCGGTGCGGGCGGGGCGGGTGCGGCATGCCCCCAGTGGAGCACCCCCGCCCGCACGGCGCACCCGGGTTTCCCCGCGCGCGAACCGGTGCACCAATTCCGTCCGCACCGTTGACGCCATTGAAGTGGGCATGGCAGCTTCGAGCGGCCCGGGTGCACACACCAGACGTGCGCCCGGCCGACCCCCACAAGGAGACCCATGTTCAAGGGACTTGCCGCCGCGCTCGGCGCCGCGGCGATAGTCGCGGGAACGTTGACGTTCACGGCCGCCCCCGCCCACGCGGCCGCCGCAGGCGACCTGACCTCGACGATCGCGCTGGACGACTGCTCGGCCTCGCTGGTGCGCTTCCCCACGTCGCAGAACACCGACCGGGCGATGATGCTCACCAACGGCCACTGCCTGCCCACGATGCCCGACTACGGCACCGTGATCCAGAACGCCCCCGCGAGCCGCAGCGGCACGCTGCTGAGCTCCAGCGGCGCCGCCCTCGGCACGGTCAACGCCGACAAGGTGCTGTACGCGACCATGACCGGCACCGACGTGACGCTCTACGAGCTGACCGACACCTTCGCCTCGATCACCAGCAAGTACGGGGCGACCGCGCTGACCATCAGCAGCAGCCACCCCGTGGACGGCTCGGCGATGTTCATCCCGTCCGGCTACTGGAAGCAGGTGTGGAACTGCTCGGTCAACGGGTTCGTGCCCACCCTGCGCGAGGACCAGTGGACCTGGCACGACTCGATCCGCTACAACCTCGCCTGCAACACCACGCACGGCACCTCCGGCTCCCCCGTCGTCGACGCCACCAGCCGCCAGGTGGTCGGCATCAACAACACCGGCAACGACGACGGCCAGATGTGCACCCTGAACAACCCGTGCGAGGTGGCCGCCGACGGCTCGACCACGGAGACCAAGGGCCAGAGCTACGGCGAGGAGACCTACTGGTTCACCACCTGCCTGACCGCCAACCGCACCATCGACCTGAGCATCAGCGGCTGCCTGCTCACCAAGCCGGGCGGCACCAGCACCGTCACGGTCAGCAACCCGGGCGCGCAGAGCACCGTGGTGGGCAGCGCCGCCAACCTCCAGCTCACCGCGACCGGCGGCACCGCCCCGCTCACCTGGTCCGCGACCGGCCTGCCCGCCGGACTGACCGTCAGCTCCGCCGGCCTGATCACCGGCACGCCGACCGCGGCCGGCACCTCCAACGTCACGGTGACCGCCACCGACGCCACCGGCGCGACCAGCTCCGCCACCTTCACCTGGACCGTCACCGCCGTCGGCACCGGCTGCACCCCGGCCCAACTGCTCGGCAACCCGGGCTTCGAGACCGGCACCGCCGCCCCGTGGACCGCGAGCAGCGGCGTGGTCGACAACTCCAGCAGCGAGGCGGCCCACGCCGGTTCGTGGAAGGCCTGGCTGGACGGCTACGGCAGCAGCCACACCGACACGCTGTCCCAGACCGTCACCATCCCGACCGGCTGCAAGGCGACGCTGAGCTACTGGCTGCACATCGACACCGCGGAGACCGGCAGCACCGCCTACGACAAGCTCACCGTGACGGCCAACGGCACCACGGTGGCGAGCTACTCCAACGTCAACGCGGCCGCCGGCTACGCCCAGCACACCGTCGACCTGTCCGGCTACGCCGGGCAGAGCGTGACGGTGAAGTTCACCGGCACCGAGGACTCCTCGCTGCAGACCAGCTTCGTGCTGGACGACACGGCGCTGCAGACCAGCTGAACAGCGGCCGACTGACCGGGTGACCGCCTGACCCGGCTGCGACCGTCCGAACCCGGCCGGGCC
>NZ_JBHYKG010000128.1:0-23008 GCF_042741245.1 Kitasatospora sp. NPDC058965 | reverse complement strand
CCCCGCGAGGGGTGGCCGACCCGGCCGGAGAACTCCGTGGGGAGCTCGGAATTACTTGAGGACGACCTTGGCGCCGGCACCCTCGAGGGCAGCCTTGGCCTTCTCGGCGGTCTCCTTGTTGACCTTCTCGAGGACGACCGCGCCAGCGGTGTCCACCAGGTCCTTGGCCTCCTTCAGGCCGAGCGAGGTCAGCGAGCGGACCTCCTTGATGACCTGGATCTTCTTGTCGCCGGCGCCCTCGAGAACGACGTCGAACTCGTCCTTCTCCTCCTCGACCTCGGCGGCCGGGCCAACGGCGGCAACGCCGACGGCGACCGGGGCGGCGGCGGTGACGTCGAACTTCTCCTCGAACGCCTTAACGAACTCGGAGATCTCGATGAGGGTCATCTCAGCGAAGACCTCGAGCAGCTCGTCCTGGGACAGCTTCGCCATGATGGCGTCCTTCCACTAAATCGGCAGGTGGTGCCGGATGTACGGGGTTTGGCGGGCACGTCGCCCGCAGCGAGGGGGGCTCGCGGCGGAATTACTCCGCAGCGGCGTCCTCGGCGGGAGCCGGCGTACCGGCACCGCCCTGCTCGGCCTTCTTCTCGCGAAGCGCGTCCACGGTGCGGACGAGCTTGGAGGGCAGGGCCTGGAAGAGCGCGGCAGCCTGGGACGGCTTGGCCTTCAGGGCACCCGCCAGCTTGGCGAGCAGCACCTCGCGGGACTCGAGGTCCGCGAGCTTCTTGATCTCGTCGGCAGACATCGCCTTGCCGTCGAGCACGCCACCCTTGATGATCAGGGCGGGGTTTTCCTTGGCGAAGTCACGCAGAGCCTTCGCCGACTCCACCGGGTCACCGGTGACGAAGGCGACAGCCGTCGGACCGGTGAACTGGTCGTCGAGCTCCGTGATCCCGGCCTCGTTGGCCGCGATCTTGGTCAGCGTGTTCTTCACCACGGCGTACTGGGCGTTGTCCCCCAGCGAGCGACGCAGCGTCTTGACCTGCTTCACCGTGAGACCGCGGTACTCGGTCAGCACGGCCGCGTTGGAGGAACGGAACTTGTCCGCGATCTCCGCGACGGCATCAGCCTTGTCAGGCCTGGCCATGGGCTTACGCCTCCTTCCGTGATGTCGAGGTCGGCCGACCTGGGACAGTCGACCTACGGCGCCTGGGACCACCGGAAGGAACCCGCACGGGAACGAGAAGAGCCCCGGTGCGCAGGCACACGGGGCTCGAACGGACCTCGACGCACGCACATCGGGGACGTGCGGACGGAAGTCCAAGCTCCAACTGCTCCTGCGCGGGCTGTCTGCGTGAGACGCAGAACCTTCGGCCGGCCGCACCCGGGGGCGCGACACGAACAACCAGCGGTCTTTGGCAGCCATCAGCCTAAGGTCAAGGGGGCGCGAACGCCAAATCGGTCGCCCCGGCCCGCGGATCGCGGATCGCGCTAGGAGCCGGAGTCGTCCTGGGTGTCGCTCTCGGCCGGGGCCAGCACCGCCAGCTGGCCGCCCCAGTCGCTGTAGAGCACCAGCTGGTCCAGCACGCCCTGGCTGCCGGCGCCGGAGCGGTGCAGCTGGACCAGCTGGTCCTTGTCGTTGAACCACAGGTCCAGGGTCAGCGTGGTCACGCCGCCGGCGCCCAGCGCGCTGCCCAGCTGCCGGCGACGGTCCTCGGTGAGCAGGTTCTGCTGGGCCGCGACGTAGTCGGCCACCGGGACGGTGGCGGTGTAGTGCTCCACCAGGCCCTCGCCGAGGTTCTCCGGGCCGACCAGCCGCAGGTCCGGTGCGCCGGCCGCCGCGGTGACCGCCTGCAGCGGGTTGAGCTGGTCCACCAGCGGCGCGTACGGGGTCTCCTTGCGGCCGTCCGGGCCGGTCGCCTCGGCCGACTTCTCCCAGTGCCTGCCGCCCAGCCGGGAGGCGGTGGCCGCGTCGCCGCCGCGGTAGCTGACGGTGTCCATCACGATCAGCTGGTCGGTGGCGCCCGGGGTGGTCTTGGTCAGCTTCATGATCGTCCGGGGGGCCCAGTAGAGCACCCCGTCCGCACTGTCGCTGTGCCCGTCCGGGGTGTCGAACCGGTAGCTCAGCTGGGCCCGGCGAGCGGTCTGCAGCGCCTGCTCGGCGGCCAGCAGGACGCCCTGCGGCGACCGGTCGGTGGGCTTGGCCGAGGCGCTCGGCGAGCTGCGGACGGCGGTCGGCGAGGGCCGGCCCGGCTCGGCCCGGCCGTCCCCGCCCGAGCCGCAGCCCGCCAGCGCGGCGAGCAGCGCGGCAGCGGCCACCGCCGCGCCGGCCGACCGCCACCTGGCCATGCTCGCCTCCCGCTCGAAGTTGGTCGTCCCAGGGTGTCATGCGGGCCTGCGCCCGCATCCCGGGGGTCAGTTGCCGCCGAGCAGCTTCAGCGCGTCCGACTGGTTGCCCAGGTCGGCCGCCGCCGGGGCGGTGACGTTCACCGCGACCCCGAGGTCGGTGTAGGTGATGGTCTGCGGGGTGGCCGAGCTGTCCGAGCCGACCTCCTTCTCCTGGACCAGCTGGCGCTTGGCGTTCAGCCAGAAGTCGGTGGTGATGGACGAGCCGTCCGACTTCAGCGACTGCTCGGCCGCGGTGCGCTGGTCGGCGGTCAGGTTGGGCAGCGACTGCAGCAGCGTCGCCACCGGCATGGTGCTCTGGTAGTGCTGGGTCTGGGTGCCGCCCACGGCCTCGGTGCCGATCTTCTTCAGCGTGCCGGCCTGGGCCGCGGCGGTGAGCTGGGCGGCCGGGTTGAGCATCAGCTCCAGCGTCTGGAAGCCGGCGCCCAGCTGGCCGCCGCTGCCGGTGGTGGTCAGCTTCACCCAGTGCTTGCCGCCGAGCGCGACCGCCTCGGCGTCGGAGGCGCCGAGGTAGACGCCGTCGTCCACCAGCCGGACCTTCAGCGTCTTGCCGCCCTCCTGCTCGGAGAAGTCCAGCCGGGGCTTGCCGGACCAGCCGTACACGCCGGTGCCGCTGCTGCCGTCGGTCGAGCTGAGCGCGATCTTGGCGCTGCCGGCCTTCTCCATCACCACGGCGGCGGCGGACAGCTCGGTCTTCGGGTCGCCGGTCGGCAGCCCCGCCGCGCCGGCGCCCGCAGCGCCGGTGGCGCCGGTGGCGGCGGTGCCGGACGGGGTGCTGGCGCTGCTGCTGCAGGCCGCCAGACCCGCGACGAGCAGCGCGGCGGCGGTGACGGACGTGGCGATGCGGGTGATCCGCATGGGTTACTCCCCCAAGGTCATCTGACAATCAGAGCGGACTCTAGTCGAGACCTTGGACATCCCCGTCATCCGTTTCGGTTCCGCCCCCGGACACGGCGCAGGCCCGCACTCCGGACGGAGTGCGGGCCTGGCGGGGTCAGTCGGACCTGGACGCTCAGAGGGCGGCCGGGTCCTCCTCGACCAGGAGGTTGCGGGTGCGGTTCGGGTCCACCTGGACACCGGGGCCCATGGTGGTGGAGACCGCGGTCTTCTTGATGTAGCGGCCCTTGGCGGCGGACGGCTTGGCCCGCAGGACCTCCTCGAGCGCCGCGGCGTAGTTCTCGACCAGCTGCTCGTCGGTGAAGGAGGTCTTCCCGATGATGAAGTGCAGGTTCGAGTGCTTGTCGACGCGGAACTCGATCTTGCCGCCCTTGATGTCCGTGACGGCCTTGGCCACGTCCGGGGTGACGGTGCCGGTCTTCGGGTTCGGCATCAGACCACGGGGACCGAGCACGCGGCCGAGGCGGCCGACCTTGCCCATCAGGTCCGGGGTGGCGACGACGGCGTCGAAGTCCAGACGACCCTTGGCGACCTCGTCGATCAGCTCGTCGGAGCCGACGATGTCGGCGCCCGCAGCCTCCGCAGCCGCGGCACGGTCGCCGGTCGCGAAGACCAGGACCCGGGCGGTCTTACCGGTACCGTGCGGCAGGTTGACGGTGCTGCGGACCATCTGGTCGGCCTTGCGCGGGTCGACGCCCAGACGCATGGCAACCTCGACGGTCGCGTCGAACTTGGTGGTGGAGGTCTCCCGGGCGAGGCGGATGGCCTCGAGCGGGGCGTACAGGCGGTCGCGGTCGACCTTGAGGTCCGCGGCCTTGAGGGCCTTGCTGCGCTTCACTGCTGCTCCTGGGTTCTCGGAGTCGTGGTGTGTCGGGCCGCGCGTGGCCCTACCACTGGTGGACGGAAGGGTCTCAGCCCTCGATCGTGATGCCCATGGACCGGGCGGTGCCCGCGATGATCTTCTCCGCGGCGTCCAGGTCGTTGGCGTTCAGGTCGGGCATCTTGGTGGTGGCGATCTCGCGCACCTGGGCCGAGGTCAGCTTGGCGACCTTGGTCTTGTGCGGGGTGCCGGAGCCCTTGTCCACGCCCGCGGCCTTGAGGATCAGCTTCGCGGCCGGCGGGGTCTTGGTGATGAAGGTGAAGGAACGGTCCTCGTAGACCGTGATCTCCACCGGCACGACCATGCCGCGCTGCGACTCGGTCGCGGCGTTGTAGGCCTTGCAGAACTCCATGATGTTGACACCGTGCTGACCCAGCGCGGGGCCGACCGGCGGGGCCGGGTTGGCCGCACCGGCGTTGATCTGGAGCTTGATAAGCCCCGTGACCTTCTTCTTCTTGGGAGGCATGTCTCTCCGGGTCCTTCCTTCGATGGACGTGCGCACGGCTCCGGGGCGACACCCGGGTATGCGTACACACAGCGGACCAGGCTAACGCGGATGCGCCGCCCGGCCAAAACGTGACCGGGGGCGGGGCCGCGGGCCCCGCCCCCGAAAGCCTCGGGAAAGGTCAGTTCTTCTGGATCTGGTCGAACGAGAGCTCGACCGGGGTCTCCCGGCCGAAGATCTCCACCAGGCCCTTGACCTTCTTGGAGTCGGGGTTGATCTCGTTGATGGTCGCCTGCAGGGTGGCGAACGGACCGTCGGTGACGGTGACCGAGTCGCCGACCTCGAAGTCCAGCACCTGGATCTCGCTCGGCTTGACCGGGGAGGGCTTGCCGGCCTCCTTGGCCGCGGCGCGCTCCACGTCGGGGGCGAGCATCTTGACGACCTCGTCCAGGGTCAGCGGGTACGGGTCGTAGGCGTTGCCGACGAAGCCGGTGACGCCCGGGGTGTTGCGCACCACGTTCCAGGACTCGGGGGTCAGGTCCAGGCGGACCAGCACGTAGCCGGGGAGCTTGTTCTGCCGGATGGTCTTGCGGTCGCCGTTCTTGATCTGGACGACCTCCTCCTGCGGCACCTCGGCCTGGAAGATGTACTCCTCGACGTTCAGCGAGACGGCGCGCTGCTCCAGGTTCTGCTTCACCCGGTTCTCGTAGCCGGCGTAGGTGTGGATCACGTACCACTCGCCCGGCATGAAGCGCAGCTCCTCGCGGAACTTGGCGACCGGGTCGACCTCCTCCTCGGCCTCGGCCTCGACCTCGGCCTCAGCCTCGACCTCGGCGTCGGCCTCCTCGAAGGCCTCCACCGCGGCGGCCTCGGCGTCGCCCAGCTCGTGCAGCGCGGCCTCCTCGGCGGGCTCGCCGGCCTCGGCCTCGTCGGCCGCCTCGACCTCGTCCTCGTCGCTGTCCACCGCGTCGGTGATCTGCTCGGCGTCCGCGGCGAACTCGTCCGGGGCACCGGCAGCCTCAGCCGCATCCAGCTCGGCGCCTTCCGCCTCGCGGACGGTCTCGTCGGCGTCGTACAGGGGGGACTCAGACACGGTGGCTGCTTCTTTCCTGGAGAGGTGGAGATGGGTACGGCCGATGGGCAAGCCTCAACGGTACCGAGTCAACGGTAGCCGTCTCTGACCGTCGCCGCCGACAGCTCGACCCGGGCGGGCCCCGTTGGTGCTGTGCTAGCGGGGGCCGACCCGGGTCGGTGGGTGGTGCAGGGGCTGTCCGGCAGGATCAGCCGAAGATCCAGAAGCTCGCCTTGGCGAAGCCCCAGTCCAGGGTCGCAACCAGGCCGATCATGACGACCACGAAGGTCACCACGACGCTGGTGTAGTTCATCAGCTCGCTGCGGGTCGGCCAGACGACCTTGCGCAGCTCCGCGATGATCTGCCGGTAGTAGAGCCCGATGCGGGCGAAGAGGCCGCGCTTGGCGCGCTTGCCCGACTTTCCGCCCTCGCCACCGGCTTCCTTGTTGGCGCGCTTGCGCTCGCGGCGGGTGAGAGTCTTGTCGCTCTCGGTGCCCTCGGCGGCGCCGTCGACCGGCGTCGCGTCCTCGGGGTTGCCGCTCTCAGGCGTTGCGGTGGAGCCCGTGGTCTCCGTCACTCGTCCTCACCTGAATCCGGTCGCAGGATGGTATGGGGCCCTCTCCGCATCAAGCCCGCTCGCTCTGGCGAGCGAACGGGCTGGACGTGGAAAAAGGAGCAGGGCACGAGGGACTTGAACCCCCAACCGCCGGTTTTGGAGACCGGTGCTCTACCAATTGAGCTAGTGCCCTTCGGTGCCTCGCGGCGCCGTTTGCGTCCCTCAACCTACCGCATCGGACCGGGTGCGTGTGGAACGCCTCTGGTCATCCGTGGTGGCGGTCGGGCCGTCGATCAGTGAGTGTACGGGTTCGGCGGCGTTTGGTCGAACCTCTTCCGCAGGATCCCCCGATGGTGAAAGGCGCGGGCCGCCGTCCGGCGGGTTCTGCGACCATGCAGGTATGAGCGCTTCCTCCCCCGCCCACGGGCGTCCCGCCGACCGGCGGGTCTCCGCCCGGATCGGCGCCATCGCCGAGTCCGCGACCCTCGCCGTCGACGCCAAGGCCAAGGCCCTCAAGGCGGCCGGCCGTCCGGTCATCGGTTTCGGCGCCGGCGAGCCCGACTTCCCCACCCCGGACTACATCGTCGAGGCCGCCGTCGAGGCCTGCCGGGACCCGAAGAACCACCGGTACACCCCGGCCGGCGGGCTGCCGGAGCTCAAGGCGGCCATCGCGGCGAAGACCCTGCGGGACTCCGGCTACCAGGTCGACGCCTCCCAGGTGCTGGTGACCAACGGCGGCAAGCAGGCCATCTACGAGGCCTTCGCGGCGATCCTGGACCCGGGCGACGAGGTCATCGTGCCGGCCCCGTACTGGACCACCTACCCGGAGTCGATCCAGCTGGCCGGCGGCGTGGCGGTCGAGGTGGTGGCCGACGAGACCACCGACTACAAGGTGTCGGTGGCCCAGCTGGAGGCCGCCCGCACCGAGCGGACCAAGGTGGTGCTCTTCGTCTCGCCGTCCAACCCGACCGGTTCGGTCTACACCGAGGCCGAGGCGGAGGCGATCGGCCGCTGGGCGCTGGAGCACGGGCTGTGGGTGCTCACCGACGAGATCTACCAGCACCTGGTGTACGGGGACGCGACCTTCACCTCGCTGCCCGCGCTGCTGCCGGAGCTGGCCGACAAGTGCATCGTGGTCAACGGCGTGGCCAAGACCTACGCGATGACCGGCTGGCGGGTGGGCTGGATGATCGGCCCCAAGGACGTGGTGGCCGCCGCCGCCAACCTGCAGTCGCACGCCACCAGCAACGTCGCCAACGTGTCGCAGCGCGCCGCGCTGGCCGCGGTCAGCGGCGACCTGGCCGCGGTCGACGAGATGAAGGTGGCGTTCGACCGCCGCCGGCAGACCATCGTGCGGATGCTCAACGAGATCGACGGGGTGCTGTGCCCCGAGCCGCTCGGCGCCTTCTACGTGTACCCGTCGGTCAAGGCGCTGCTGGGCAAGGAGATCCGCGGCCGGCGGCCGCAGAGCTCCGCCGAGTTGGCGGCGCTGATCCTGGACGAGGCCGAGGTCGCCGTGGTGCCGGGCGAGGCCTTCGGCACCCCGGGCTACCTGCGGCTGTCCTACGCGCTGGGCGACGCGGACCTGGCCGAGGGCGTGGCGCGGCTGCAGAAGCTGCTCGCGGAGGCGCGGGACTGACCCGCCGTCAGGACCGGGAGGGCCGCCTCGTTCACCCCATCGGGGGATCTGAACGGGGCGGTTCCCCTTTCCGCGGTGAGTGCGGCAGGATTCGTGGATGGAACAGCGAGACGTCACGGCGCTGCCGAAGGCCCACCTGCACCTGCACTTCACCGGGTCGATGCGCCCCGCCACCCTGCTCGAACTGGCGGACAAGCACCGGGTGCGGCTGCCCGAGGCGCTGAGCTCCGGGACTCCCCCGAAGCTGCGGGCCACCGACG
The DNA here is from genome assembly GCF_042741245.1 of Kitasatospora sp. NPDC058965. Taxonomy (NCBI): domain Bacteria; kingdom Bacillati; phylum Actinomycetota; class Actinomycetes; order Kitasatosporales; family Streptomycetaceae; genus Kitasatospora; species Kitasatospora sp. NPDC058965. The sequence continues at coordinate 14,913 of NZ_JBHYKG010000128.1, read as the reverse complement.
AGCGCGGCTGGTTCCGGTTCCAGCGGCTCTACGACACCGCCCGCTCGGTGCTGCGGGACGAGCAGGACATCCGCCGGCTGGTCCGGGAGACCGCCGAGGACGAGGTGGCGGACGGCTCGCGCTGGCTGGAGATCCAGGTCGACCCCACCTCGTACGCACCCCGGCTGGGCGGGCTGATCCCGACCGTCGAGCTGGTGCTGGACGCGGTGCGCGAGGCCTCGGCGGCCACCGGTGTCGGGATCCGGGTGCTGCTGGCCGCGAACCGGATGAAGTCGGAGATGGACGCGCGCACGCTGGCCCGGCTGGCGGTGCGGTACGCGGACCACGGGGTGGTCGGCTTCGGCCTGTCCAACGACGAGCGGCGCGGACTGGCCCGGGACTTCGACCGGGCCTTCGGGATCGCCCGGAAGGCCGGGCTGCTGGCCGCCCCGCACGGCGGCGAGCTGGCCGGCCCGGAGTCGGTGCGGGACTGCCTGGACGACCTGGGGGCGGGCCGGATCGGGCACGGGGTGCGCGCGGCCGAGGACCCGCGGCTGATGCAGCGGCTGGCCGACCGTCAGGTCACCTGCGAGGTCTGCCCGGCCTCCAACGTCTCGCTCGGCGTCTACGACAAGGCCGGCGCGGTGCCGCTGCGCACCCTGTTCGAGGCCGGCGTGCCGATCGCCCTGGGCGCGGACGACCCGCTGCTGTTCGGCTCCCGGCTGGCCGACCAGTACCGGCTGGCCCGCGAGGTGCACGGGTTCGGCGACCAGGAGCTGGCCGAGCTGGCCCGGCAGTCGGTGCGCGGCTCGCGGGCGCCGGAGGGGGTGCGCAAGGAGCTGCTGGGCGAGATCGACACCTGGCTCAGCGGGCCGCCGGCGTGACAGGCTGACGCCCCATGAGCAGACATGGCCTCGGCACCCGGCACGTCACGCACCACGTCACCCACCACGTGACGAGCCACCGTCACTGGTACAGCAGCCGGCCCGGCGGCGGACCGGCGCTCGGGGTGGTGCTGCTGGCCCTGCTGGTGATCGTGCTGGTGACGGTGCTGGTGGTCAGAGCTCGACGCCGATGAGGACCGGCTCGTTGACCAGCTCGACGCCGAAGGCCGCGTGCACCCCGGCCCGGATCTCCCGGGCCAGCGCCAGCAGGTCCGCGGTGGTGGCCGAGCCCCGGTTGGTCAGCGCCAGGGTGTGCTTGGTGGACAGCGTGGCCGGGCCGCTGCCGTAGCCCTTGGTGAAACCGGCCCGGTCGATCAGCCAGGCGGCCGAGGTCTTGGTGCTGCCGTCGGGGGCGGGGAAGGCGGGGGCGGTCAGCTCGCCGAGGCGGCTCAGGAAGACCCGGTACTGCTCGGGGGTGAGGACCGGGTTGGTGAAGAAGGAGCCGGCCGACCAGGTGTCGTGGTCCTGCTCGTCGAGCACCATGCCCTTGCCGGAGCGCAGCGCCAGCACCGTCTCGTAGGCGGTGCGCAGGTCGACCCGGTCGCCCGCCGCGGCGCCCAGGGTGCGGGCCACCTCGGGGTAGCGGATCGGGCTGGAGGCGCCGCCGGCGTCCTCCAGCGCGAAGCGGACCCGGAGCACCACGTAGCGGTCCGGCTCGGCCTTGAAGCGGCTGTGCCGGTAGCCGAAGGCGCAGCCGGCGTTGTCCAGGGTGACCAGGGCGCCGGCCCGGCGGTCGTAGGCCACCACCTCGGTGACGGTCTGGGCGACCTCCTGGCCGTAGGCGCCGACGTTCTGCACGGGGGTGGCGCCGGCCGAGCCCGGGATGCCGGCCAGGAACTCGATGCCGGCCAGGCCGTGCTCCAGCACCGCGCGGGCCACCGCGTCGGCCCAGACCTCGCCGGCGGCCAGCTCCAGGACGGTGCCGTCCCACCCGAAGCCGGTGGTGGCGATCCGCAGCACGGTGCCGTCGAAGCCGTCGTCGCCGATCACCAGGTTGCTGCCGCCGCCGAGCACCAGCAGCGGCTCGCCGGCCGCGTCGGCCGCCCGGACGGTCTCCAGCACCTCCTGGTCGGTGTGCGCGGTCACCAGGCGGCGCGCGGGGCCGCCGAGGCGCAGCGTGGTCAGCGGGGCGAGCGGGGCGTTCTCGGTCACGTGCACCGGACCACGGTATACGGAGCCGGGCCGGAGTACGGGATCCCGGCGACATATGGAGACGTATGCTATCCATATGCGCATCGGAGAGCTGAGCAAGCGGACCGGGGTGCCGGTCCCGACGATCAAGTACTACCTGCGCGAAGGGCTGCTCCCGCACGGCCGGCTGACCAGTCACAACCAGGCCCAGTACAGCGAGGAGCACCTGCACCGGCTCAAGCTGGTGCGCGCGATGACCGAGGTGGGCAAGCTCTCGGTGGCCGCGACCCGCGAGGTGCTGGAGGCGGTGGACGAGCCGGCCAACGGGGTGCACCAGGTGCTGGGCGTGGCCCAGTCGGCGATCACCCCGCAGGTGGCGCCGGTCGACTCGCCGTCCTGGCAGCGGGCCGAGGAGGCGGTGGCCGACCTGGTCCGCCGGCGCGGCTGGCAGGTGCGGGAGGGGATCGCCGCCGAGCGGGCCCTGGTGCAGCTGGTGGCGACCTTCGAGGAGCTGGGCCAGCAGGACCTGCTGACCCTGCTGGACGACTACGCGCAGGCGGCCGAGCAGCTGGCCAAGTCGGAGCTGGCGGCGATCGGGCGGCGCGAGGGCGTGGACTCGATGGTGGAGGGCGCGGTGCTGGGCACCGTGCTGGGCGACGCGCTGATCGGGGCGATGCGGCGGCTGGCCCAGTCGGACGCCTCGCACCGGCTCTTCGAGACCCCGCAGGACTGAGCCGCCGCCGGGACCGGCCCGGCGACGGCGGAGCGGGCGCGGCGCCCGGTGTCCAGGGGAAGACACCGTACGGGCGCCGCGCCCGCCGTCGGACGGCACGGACCGGGCTCAGACCCCGGCCAGCACCTCCTCGGGCGCGGCCGGCTCGGCCGGGGCCGGAGCCGGGCGCCGGTTCGGGATGAACAGCGCGCAGATCCCGCCGAAGACCACCACGCCGACGCCGACCCAGACCGCCGGGTGCAGGCCGCGCACGAAGTCGGTGGCGCTGTCCGCACTGCCGTGGGCCAGGAAGACGCTGCTGAGCACCGCGATGCCCAGCGCGCCGCCGATCTCGCGCACCGTGGTGTTGGCGCCGGAGGCCTTGCCGCGGTGCTCGGCGCCGACCGCGCCCAGCACCACCGCCGCGGTGGGCGCGATGGCGAAGCCCATCCCGGCGCCGGCCAGCAGCATCGCGCCGACCAGGTGCGAGTACGGGGTGTTGCTGGTGGCGACCAGGTTGATCCAGGCCAGGCCGCCGGCCTGGAGGAAGAGGCCGAGCGCCATCAGTCGCCCGCCGCCCACCCGGTCGGTGAGGGCACCGGCCACCGGGGCGATGAACATCGGCATCAGGGTCCAGGCCAGGGTCAGCACGCCCGCCTGCAGCGGGGTGCGGACCGGGGCGATCTGCAGGTACTGGGAGAGGAAGAAGATCGAGCCGAACACCCCGAAGTACATCGAGGCGGAGACGATGTTGGTCAGGGTGAAGGCGCGGATCCGGTAGAAGCCCAGCGGCAGCAGCGGGTGGCGGACCCGGCGCTCCCACAGGACGAAGGCGGCCAGCAGCACCGCACCGGCCGCGAAGGCGCCGACGATCTTCGCGGAGGTCCAGCCGTCGCTGCTGCCGTTGACGATGCCCCAGACCGCGGCCAGCAGGCCGGCCGCGGCGAGCAGCATGCCGAGCAGGTCCAGGCCGGCCCGCTCGCCCTTGCTCTCCTTGACCACCCGCAGGATCAGCGGCACCGCGACGATGCCGACCGGGACGTTGATCCAGAAGATCCACTGCCAGGCCAGCCCGTCCACCACCGCACCGCCGACCACCGGGCCGAGCGCGATGGCCAGTCCGCTGACCGCGCCCCACAGACCCAGCGCCAGGCTGCGCTTCTTCTCCGGGACGGCCTGCGAGAGCAGGGTGAGCGAGAGCGGCATCACGGCCGCGGCGCCGAAGCCCTGCACCACCCGGGAGGCGATCAGCTCGGCACTGGTGTGCGACAGGCCGCAGCTGACCGAGGCGAGGGTGAACAGGGTGATGCCGATGACGAACACCCGCCGCCGGCCGAACCGGTCACCGAGGGCCGCGCCGATCAGCAGCAGGCAGGAGAAGCTGAGCACGTAGGCGTTGACGAACCACTGCAGGTCGCGGGTGTTGGCCTTGAGGTCGACGGCGAGGGTGTGCAGCGCGGTGGAGACGACCAGGTTGTCCAGCGCCACCATGAACATCGGCACGCTGCACGCGACGATCGACAGCCACAGCGGCGTCTTGCGATCGGACGACGGCATAGCGGTTCCCCTTCAGGAACATCGGGACTCGGGTTGTGGGGCCGCACCCGTGACGGTGCGTCAGTTCGGCTGCCCGGCCCGGTCGGCCTGCTGCTGCTCGGCCAGCCGGCGGCGGGCGTCGGTCCAGCTGATCGGCAGTTCGTCGACCGGGACCTCCCAGAAGGTGAAGACCGACTCGCGCATGGTCTCGCGCAGCGAGGTCATCACCGTCTTGTGGGGCTCGGTGCGGGCGTAGGTGTAGAGCTGCTCGCGGCTCTCCCAGGCGGACAGGGTCCAGAAGGTGCGCTTGAGCGGCTGGGCGACGAGCGAGGCGCCGAGCGCGCCGGGGGCGGTCTTCACCTGCTTCCACGCGACCAGGGACTGGCGGAAGAAGCGGGGGACGTCCTTGAGCGAGCGGACTTCGAGCCTGGAGGCCATCACCAGCGCGGTGCCGGTCCGCTGGTCGGGTCGGTTCGGGGTGATCCAGGGAAGCGTGGGCACGGTGCGCCACCTTCTATCGATAGTGGAACCTGACACTATCCATACTACACCTCCACTCCGATCTCGCGCAGGAGCGTGCGGGCTGCGTCACGTCCGGAGGCGAAGGCGGCCTCGTGCGAGCCGATCTGGTCGTGGTGCAGCCGCCGGGAGTGGAAGTAGGAGCCGCAGAGCTTGATCCGGCCGCCCTCGTTGACCTGGTAGACGGTCTGCTGGAGGGTGCGCAGGTCGAGGTCGATCACCGGGTGCTCGTACCGCAGTTCGCGGATCACCGCGTCCTCGCGCAGCTCGCCCGGGTAGTCCAGGGTGACGAAGTAGTCGGTCGCGGACTCGAAGCCGTGCAGCTTGTTCATGTAGTACGCGACGTACGGGCGGGCCCGGCCGTCGACCGCCACCTTGCCGTAGTTCCAGCTCTCCCACCGGGAGCGGTCGGCCGGCATGGCGCTCGGATCAGTGTGCAGCACGGCCAGCGAGGCGTTGTAGCGGATATTGGCCAGCACCCGCCGCTGCACCTCGTCGGGCTCGGTGAGCAGCGCCCGGGCCTGGTCGCCGTGGACCGCGAGCACCGCGTGGTCGAAGTGCTCGGTGCCGCCGGCGGTGGCCACCTCGACCCCGTGCTCGTCCGCGCGCACCCCGAGCACCGGCTCGTTCAGCCGCACCTTGGCGTCGATCGCGGCAACGGCCTTGCGCACGTAGGAGATCGAGCCGCCCTCGACGGTGCGCCAGTCCACCCGCTGCCCGCCCAGGCCGCCCTCGTCGTGGGCCATGAAGAAGGCGATCACGGTGGTGGCCGGCATCTGCCAGATCAGCTCGGCCGGCACCGACCAGACCGCGGTGCAGAGCAGGATCACGTAGCTGTGGCGGAACTGCTCGCTGTAGCCGCCGCGGTCCAGGTACTCACCCAGCGGCAGGTCGGTGCGCTTGCGGAAGAAGTCGCGCCGGCCCTCCTCGTGGAACCGGCGGGCCTCGCGCCAGATGGTCCGGAACTCCTCCGGGTAGCGGGCCGTCACCTCCTCCTCGGGCAGGTTCAACTCGCGGGTGCCGTACTGCAGTCCGCTGTCCAGGTCGAAGAAGTTGAAGCCGCCGGCGTGCTCGACGGTCGCGACCCCGAGCTCGTCCAGGAAGGCGCCGAACTCCGGGTAGCTGGGACGGTTCATCACCACGAAGGCGGTGTCGATGCCGAGCACGCGGCCGGCGTCCTCGACCTCGATGGTGTTGGCGTGGCCGCCGAGCCGGTCGTCCTGCTCGAACAGGGTCAACTCGGCGTGCTCACGCAGCTGGTAGGCGGCGGACAGGCCGGCCACCCCGGCGCCGATCACCGCGATGCGGGGCTTTGCGGACATCTGGGAGCTCCTCAGCTGAGTACGGTCTGGTGCAACTGCCCGCCGCGGCCGTCCCGGACGGCGGCGGCGAGCACGAACCCCGGGGCGGGGTAGCGCAGTTCGAAGTGCCAGCCGGCCGCGTCCAGCGGCGCGACCGGGTCGTGCACCCGGATCGGGGTGCGGTGCGGGGTGCTGAAGGCGAACTCGGCCAGGTCGCGGCGCAGGCCGGTGCCCAGCGCCTTGAGGTAGGCCTCCTTCAGCACCCAGAGCGCGGCCAGCGTGCGGGCCGGCCCGGCGGGGCCGTCCGGGCCGTCCGGCGCGGGTCCGGCCAACAGGGCCCGCTCCTCGCCGGCCAGGAAGCGCGGCAGGTAGCGCAGCGCGTCCGAGCCGGCCGGGGTGGGCTCCACGTCGACCCCGCAGTCCGCCCGGTCGGTCACCAGGCAGGCGATCAGGCCGTCGGTGTGCGAGAGGTTGAAGCGCAGCCCGTCGGCCGGCTCCAGCGGTTCGGGCCGGCCCCCCGGCCCGCTGCCGAACCGCCAGTCGGTCAGCGGCCGGCCGGAGCGGGCGCTGAGCGCGTACCGGGAGAGCACCCGGGCGCCCAGGTACCGGCGGCGGGCACCGGACGTGCGGCGCCGGGCCAGCAGCTCCCGCTCGGTGGCGGTGAGCAGTGCGCTGCCGCCGTGCCGGGCCGCGAAGGCGTCCACCGCGGACTCCGGCAGCAGCCACAGGTGGGCGTCGGTCACCGGCCCTCCCGCAACACCATCAGGCCCACCAACTGCATGAGCCAGCTGGTCAGTTCGCCACGCAACTCGTCCCGGCAGGGCAGGCAGACGCCGAGGTCGGCGTCGAGCCGCTCGGCCCCCGCCGCACAGCGCGGGCAGCGCGTCGTGCGCACCGTCGCCGTCGCCATCAGCGGGCCCGGGCCAGCTGGAACTGGCCGTGGGAGAACAGCCGGCCCTGCTGGTGCAGCCGGCGCAGCACCGCCATCACCTCGTCGACCACCGCGCTGTCGGTCACCGCCTCGTGCGGGTACCACTGCCGGCGCACCCGCTCCAGCTGGAGCAGCAGCAGCGCACCGCTGGGGAGGGGCTCGCCGAGCGAGGCGTGCAGGTGCGCGTGCAGGCAGGCGGCCACCGCGTGCAGCAGGCAGTACTCCTTGGCCAGGTCGAAGAGTTCGGCGCTCTGCCCGTAGGCCCGGCCGAGGTCGGCCTTGAGCGCCTGGCAGCGCTCGCGCAGCGGGACGGCCCGCTCCAGCAGCTCCTCGGCCAGCTCGGCGGCCTGCAGCAGCCGGCGGCGCTCGTCCGGCCCGGCGGCGCCGGCCCGGCGGCGCAGCTCGTCCACCGCGGCCGGCGCGGCCAGCACCGCGTCGTCCCGGCCGCGGCTGAACAGCTCCTGGTCCCACGGGCGGAACAGCGGCAGTTCCCGGTCCGGGCCGTACAGCACCGGGGCCCGGCGCTCGGCCTCGGCCGCCGCCTCGCCACCCCGGCCCGGACCGGCCGCCGCCTCCAGCAACCCCTCCAGCTGCAGCGCCAGGTTCTTCAGGTTGACCACGGTGTTGCCGTCGGCGAAGTTGGCCACCAGCAGGTCGCGCAGCATCTTCTGGTGGATCCCGTAGTGCGGGGTGTCGCGCAGGTAGAACCGGGCGCCCAGCACTACGTTCAGCCGGGACATGGTGCGCTCCAGCAGGGTGGGGACGAAGTACTTCACCACCGAGGACCAGACACTGGTCTGCTCCGGCAGCAGCTGCAGGCTGCGCACCGCCCCCAGGCTGACCGCGTCGGCCACCATCAGGTCGGCGAAGCTCTCGGTCAACTGCCTCCGGGAGTAGGGGATGTCGCTGACCAGCTGGCCGAAGATGCGGCGCTGCTCGGTGAAGTCCAGGGTGACCCGCAGCGCGGTGTCCACGGCGGAGAGCGCGATCGAGCCGATCAGGGTGCGGGCCACCTGGGAGGTCTTCAGGGCGATCTCCAGGCCCGCGCCCTCGGCACCGATCAGCGCCGAGTCGGGCACGAACACCCGCTCCAGCCGCACCCCGCTCATGTCCAGCGCGCGCAGCCCGTGCAGCCGCTCGTTGGGCAGTTCCTCGACCGTGCCGGCCGGGCAGCGGCGCTTCTCCAGCAGGAAGACCGAGTAGCCGGCCGGCCCTCCGGCGGCGCGGGTGCGGGCGAACAGCATCAGGCCGTCGGCCACCCGGGCGTTGCCGATCAGCCACTTCTCGCCGGTCAGCAGGTAGCCGCCGGAGACCTTCTCGGCCGTCATCTCGTTGGCCAGCACGTCGCTGCCGTGGTCGCGCTCGGACAGGCCCCAGGCGTACCGGCTGCCGTGCCGGATCGCGTCCGCCAGGTACTGCTTCTGCTCGGCGGTGCCGGCGATCCAGGCGGGCATGAAGGCCAGGCTGGTGATGATCAGCGCGGTGGCGGTGGTCGGGTCGCGGCGGGCGATCAGCCGCAGCAGCTGGAAGCCGGTGGCCACGTCGCCGGCCCGGCCGCCCTGCGCCTCGGGGATGTTGTACTCGGGCACGCCCCAGCGCTGGAGCAGGTTGACGAAGGGGTAGGGGTACTCCTCGCGTTCGTCCGCCGCCAGGATCCGCTCGAACGGCATCCGGCTGGACGGGTCCTGCGGGTCCCCGAGGTGGTCCTCCAACTCGGCCGCGAGTTTGGCCAGTTCTTGGTGCAGCACAGCCTCTCCTGGAGCTCTGGTCAGTGCGAGGGGGTGAGGGCGTCCCCGGCCGGAGCCCGGGGCAGGGTGCGGGCGAGCGGGACCGGCGCGGCCGAGAAGAGCCGGTGGTCGGCGCGCAGCGCGAGCACCGTGTCCAGTGCGGGTGCGGCGAGTGCGGCGGCCCGGCGCGGATCGGACCGGTCGGCCCGGGCCAGCAGGTAGCCGAGGCAGGCGCCGAGCCAGTCGGGGCTGCCGGGCTTGCCGCCGTGCAGCGGCAGGTGGCGGTTGGCCCACCACAGCCGCAGGCAGGCCGCCGCCGCGTGCAGCCAGGCGAACCGCTCGGCCAGGTCCAGCTGGTCGCAGCCGGTGACCGGCGCGGCCGGCAGCTCGATCAGCGCGGTGAGCAGCCGGGTGACCAGCGCGGCCACGGCCGGCGCCGGTGCCAGCTCGGCGAGCGCGCCCTCCGCGTTCTCGGCCAGCTCGCCGGTGACCAGGTCCCGCCCGCGCGCGGTCAGGTCCAGGCGGGCCGGGTCGTACGCCGGCAGCTCGGCGTCCAGCGCGAACGCCGTCCTGGCGGCCGCCGGATCGCCCGCCGGGCGGGCCAGCGTGGGCAGTTGGCCGGCGAAGGAGCGCAGGTTGGCCAGCACGCTGGTGTCCACCACCCGGACCAGCTCGGCGTCCCGGCGCAGCTTCTGGAACAGCCCGCCGCCCGGGCCCTCGCCGCGCAGCACCGCCCGGCTGGCCAGCGTGGCCGCGCACCGGGCGACCAGGTCGTCCACCGCCTCGGCCACCACGTGCTTGGCCGCGCAGCCCCAGACGCTGAACTGCTCGGGCACCACCTGGATGCCCCGGGCGGCGGCCAGCGCCACCGCGTCGGCGGCCAGCAGCGCGGCCGAGGCCAGGGCGAGTTCGCGGCGCTGGTAGGGCGTGTCGAGCAGCGCGGTACGGCCCAGCCGGCGCTCGGCGGCGAAGTCCAGGGTGAGCCGCAGCGCGGTGTCCGCCAGCCCCAGGCTGCCCGCCGTGCTCATCACCCGGACCACCTGCTGGGCCTTGACCGCCACCTCCAGCGCCTCGCCCGGACGGCCCACCAGGTCCGCCGCGGCCACCGGCAGGTGGTCGAAGGCCAGGTGGGCGAAGTCGATCCCGCGCATCCCGCTGGTGCGCACCGGCGCACCGCGGTCCAGGCCGGTCGCGTCCAGCAGCACCGCCGAGAAGGCGCCCGGACCCCGCTCCCCCGTACGGGCCACCAGGTAGAGCGCCTCGCACCGCTGCCCGAGGCCGACCAGCCACTTCGTGCCGTGCAACCGGTGGTCGGCGCCGTCCGGCAGCAGCCGGACGGCGTTGGCCAGCAGGTCGCTGCCGTGCTCCGCCTCGGAGAGCGCGAAGCCCACCGCGCCGCCGCGGCGCAGGATGGCGGCGGCGCGGTCCTGCTGCTGCGCCGAGCCGTGCAGGCGCAGGCAGGTGGCCGCGGTGATGGAGAACATCGTGGCCGGCATCGCGTTGAGGTCGCGCCGGGCCGCGCAGCGGACCAGTTGCAGGCTGCGGTCGAAGGACTCGAAGCCGCCGCCCCACTCGGGCGGCAGGTAGTCCAGGTGGAACCCGGCCTCGCGCAGCACCGCGGCGTACCCGTCGGGGAACTCCTCGCGCTCGTCCCGGCGGGCGGCCGCCGCGAAGCCGTACGGGTTGGCCGGGTCCCCGGCGTCGCCCAGCAGCCGCTCCAGGGCGGCCGCCTTGGCGACGGTCCGCTCGATCACAGCGCGCCCTCCCCCAGCCCGCGGCCGGGGGTGCCCGCGTGGGCCCCGGCCTCCAGCGGGACCGGGCGGTAGTCCGCGGCCGAGGCCGGGATCTGCACGCCCGCGGTGCGCAGCGCGGCCAGCCGGGTGTGGAAGGCCGCCCCGCGCATCAGGTGGTGGGCCACCTCGGCGACCCGGCGGTTGCCGGGTGCCTTGAGGTAGCTGGCCGTCACCCAGTCGTTGAAGCTGCCCATCGCCGGGCCGCACCAGATCTGGTAGTCGAGGGTGCGCTCCGGGTCGCCGGTGGTGGACCAGCGCGAGCTCATCCCCAGGTACCAGCGGAAGACCAGGGCCATCCTGCGCTTCGGGTTGTCCGCGGCCCGGGCCAGCTGCTCGGGGTCGCGCCGGCGGAAGTAGCCCTCGCACTCCTGCCAGACCTCGGCCAGCGGGCGGCGGAACAGCTGCGCCTCCAGCCGGGCCCGGTCCTCGGCCGGGATCTGCTCCAGCGATCCGTACGCCTGGTAGAGCTCGTACAGCCGCTTGGCCCGCATCGGGAACAGGGTGCCCTTCTTGAGCACCTGCAGCTCGACGCCCATCTCGAACATGTCCGCGGCCGGCGCCATCTCGCAGTCGGCGATGCCCGCCTCGGCCAGCAGCCCCTTGGTCGCCTTGGAGGCGCCCGACTCCACGCAGGACTGGTTGACCGAGCCGGTCACCACGTAGGCGGCGCCCATCGCGAAGGCGGCCGCCAGCGCCACCGGACTGCCCAGCCCGCCGGCCGCGCCGACCCGGATCGGCACCGGGTAGCGGTGCTCGCGCTGCACCGCGTCGCGCAGCCGCAGGATGCTGGGCAGCAGCGCGGGCAGCGGGCGCCGGTCGGTGTGCCCACCGGAGTCGGCCTCCACCGTGATGTCCTCGGCCACCGGCACGTACTTGGCCAGCTCCGCCTGGAGCGGGGAGATCTGCCCGCGCGCCAGCAGGTCGGCGACCAGTGCGGCCGGGGCCGGGCGCATGAACCGCTCGGCGGTCTCGGTGCGGGAGATCTTGGCGATCACCCGGTGCTCGGCCACCGGGCGCCCGTCCGGCCCCTGGCGCAGGCCGGCCAGCCGGTAGCGGACGATGTGCGGGCTGAGCGCCAGGTAGGCGGAGGCCTCCACGCAGCGCACCCCGTGCTGCAGGAACAGCTCGACCGCCTCCCGCTCCAGCCGCTCCTCGCTCGGGCTGTGGATCAGGTTGACCGCGAAGGGCAGGCCGGGGATCTGGGTGGCGAACCGGTCCAGCGCCTTGCCGATGCTCTCCGGCAGCAGCCCGGCCGCGCCGAACGAGGCCAGGTAGCCCTCCCGGGCCAGCGCGATCACCAGGTCCGCGGAGGCGATCCCGCCGGCCATCGCACCGGCCATGTACGGCTGGCGGACACCGTGGGCACTGCGGAACGCGGCCGAGCCGAGCCGCTGCGGCGGCAGCGGGGCGGCCGCCGCCAGCAGCGGCCGGCTGCCCGCCGGGGCGCCGGCGGACGGCAGCGCCCGGCCGCCGGCCACCGCGCCGATGCCCTGCGGGGTGCGGACCACGAAGCAGGGGTGCTCCAGGTCGGCGAGCACCTGGTAGACCCCGGCCGGGTCGGTGCTCGGGTAGCCGGGCCCCTGCCAGTGCAGGGGTGTGGTGGCGGTGGTCATGCCCGGTACTCCTTCGCGCGGACCTCGATGGCCACATCGGTCAGTTCATAGATCCGCAGGCCCGGCTTCCACAGGTCGGCGTCGGCGATCACCACGATCCGCCCGGCTTCGCGGCGGACCTCCTTGACGTGCGCGTCGAAGCGCAACTCACCGTCGTGGCGCAGGATCTGGCCGCGGTACTTCCAGCTCGTCGGCACGTCCAGGGCGAGCGCGAAGTGCGGCTCGGCCAGGCCGTCGGCCAACCCCTGCTCCAGCACGAACAGCCGCAGTGCCTGGAGCACCGCCTCCACGCCCAGCGAGCCGGGCATCACCGGGTCGCGGTGGAAGTGGCAGTCGAAGTACCACTCGTCGGGGCGGACCGCCCGGTAGCCGTGCAGGTAGCCGCGCCCGTGCCGACCGCCGTCCGGGACCAGGTCGACCTGGTCCACCAGGTGGAAGTGGCCGCCCGGCAGGTGCAGCCGGCCGCCGGCGGGGTCGGTGAACTGCGGTGATCCGTCAGTCAGTTCGATCCGCCTGGCGACGGCCTCCGGGTGCTGCTCCAGCCACGGGGCGACGTACTGCCCCGCGTCCAGGCCGGCCTGGTTGGCCAGCGCGGCCTCGCTGAAGTACCCGAACAGCGACTCGCCGGTGTAGAACACCTCGCCGTCGGCGGAGAGTTCGTAGCTGAAGTTCTGCAGCACCGCGCCGGAGACGGCGCTGGTCATCAGCAGCTTGGAGTGGTGCCGGATGGTCTTGCCGCGCAGGTCGACGTCCTTGACCACGGTGGCCCGGCCGTCCAGGTTGCGGATCGCGTACTGGGTCTGCGGCTGCTTGAGGGTGGCGCCCAGGTAGTAGCCGAGCAGGATGGCGGCCTGCAGCGAGGTCTCCATCAGCACGCAGTGCGGCAGGTGCGGGTCGGCGTTCTGCCGGTAGTACCAGGCGTCGCCCGGCGAGTCGTACTCGGTCACCATCTCCGAGCCGGGGGCCAGGTCGCCGCGGGTGCCCTGCAGCCGCATGATCCGGTCGACGAACTGGAAGTCCCCGTTGGGGATGTAGGGCGCCCGGGAGTCGGCGTAGACGTCGAACTCCGGTCCCATCGCGGTGCCCAGGTCGCCCTTGGCGGCGTGCGCCAGGTGCAGCTCGTTGATCATCGCCGGCTCGCCGTCGCGGTTGCGCCGGCCCAGGAAGGCCGGGACGCCGCCGAGTTCGGGCCGGTACGGGGTGCCGGCCTTCTCCCGGACCTGGATGCCGAAGTTGCGCATCCGGATCACCGGCTTGTCGCCCAGGTAGACCAGCACGTCCGCGACCACGGTGGGCCGCGGCAGCAGGGTCAGCTCCATCACCTCCAGCTCGTAGCGGATCTCCCGGTGCTCGGGGGTGATCTGGCCGCGCACCTGCACCTCGGTCTGCAGCCCGATCACGGTCTGGAACCGGGCGTCCGGCAGCAGCAGGTGCATGCCCTGGTGCAGCAGGAAGGTCTGCAGCACCTGCACCGCGCCCTCGGCCACCAGCGAGCCGGCCAGCACCGGGTCGTCCGGGAAGTGGCACTCGAAGTACCAGGCGGTCGGGTCGAGTTGCTTGGTCGCGCTGATCGCCCCCAGGCCGCGCGGGCCGCCGGTGCGGTCGATCCGGATCTCGTCCACCATCCGCAGCCGGGCGTCCGGCAGCCGCAGCGCCGGGTTGAGGCCCGGGTCCTGGGCGTGCTCGGGCCCGAACACCTCGCCCGGGCGGCCCTGGCCGAGCCGCTCCAGGTCCTCGGCGGTCAGCACGTTCCTGGTCGTGGCGGCCGGCGGCTTGAACCAGCTCCGGGTCAGCGCCGCCCGGGCCGCGCGCTCCTTCTCGGTGATCACCACGCCGAGCGGGGTGTCCAGTTCGGCCTGGCTGAAGAACCCGGCGCAGGCGTCCTTCAGCTCCAGGATCAGCTCGCCGTCGGCGTAGCAGAGGTAGCTGAAGAAGAAGAGCGTGGTGGCGCCCTGGGTGACGAACCGGTTGATCGAGATGTCGTACCGCAGGGTCTGCCCGGCCCGCGGCAGGTCGCCGTGGAAGACCAGGGTGGAGTCCAGCAGCCGGTAGACCCGCTCGCCCTTGTTGCGGAAGTCGATGCCCAGGTAGCTGATCAGCAGCAGGTCGCACTGGCCCGCCTCGATCGCCACGGCCGGCGGCACCCCGCCGTCCACGGTGTACCAGGCGTCCTCGGGCACGTCGTACTCGGTGCGGATGAACGAGGGCTGGTAGACCCCGGTCTCCGCGCGCAGGCCGGTGACCCGGGTGACGAAGTGGTACGGCGGGGCGGGCAGCCGCACCCGCTTGGCGTAGCCGTCGACCTCGGCGAAGCCCGGGCCGAAGACCTGGGCCAGCGAGCCGGTGGCGAACTCCAGCAGGTCGGCCTGGTCCCAGACCACACCGGGGGTGCGCGCGGCGGCGGTGAGCGCGAGCGGCTCGGCGGCGGGCTCGGGCAGGGCCGGCAGCGGCTCGACGGCCTCCACGACCCCGGCGGCCCCAGCGGCCCCGGCGGCCGGGGCGGCCGGGGTCGGGCGCCGCAGCAGCGCCTCGGTACGGGCCAGGGTGCTCTCCTGGAGCACCCGCTGGGTCTCCATCACCACCGAGTGGGTGCTCATCAGCTGCTCGCGCAGCTCGCGCACCAGGTCCTGGGCGCGGTACTCCCCCGGCGGGGCCGGCGGTGCGTCGGCGGACGCCCGGCCGGCCGGTGCGCCGGCCGACGGGGCGGTCGGGGGCGTCGGCCCGGCG
>NZ_JBHYKG010000127.1:0-23269 GCF_042741245.1 Kitasatospora sp. NPDC058965 | reverse complement strand
GCGCACCGCCGGCCGCGCTCGGCCTCCTCCACGGGCGCGTGCCCGCGACCGGCCGTCACGGTGCGCGGAAGCTGCCCGCCCCGGTCACGTGGGTCCCGTACCCGGGCTTCAGCTCGCCCAGGGTCAGCGCGTTCTCGGTGAACGGGACGGTGCACCAGCGGTCGGCGTACACCACCACGGTGGAGTCGGTCTGGTTGTTCAGCACGTGTGCCAGCGGCGGCAGTTGCTTGCAGCCCTGCGGGTCCTGGTAGACCGTCAGCGGCTCCAGCTGACTGGCATAGACGACCACCTGACCGGTGGCGGCCTGGGCGGGCGCGGCGGCCACCCCGATCAGGGTGGCGGCGGCGAGGATCACGGTGAGTCCGGTTCGGCGCATGACGAAAACGATCACACGGGGCGACGGTGCGTGTGCAACCCAGTGCGGCGAAGATCCACCGTCCGGCCGACAATCTTCCGACGAACCGTCAATCCGGCCACGCCCCGGCCCTGCCGAACGGGTGAACTGTCGGCCCGTCGTCCTCGACCGGGCCGGCGGGTGGCCTAAGGTGCTCCCTGGTGGGAGCCCGCCTGACCCCGCACGGGATCCGTACCGCAGTGGTAGGGCGGGTGGGACTCGAACCCACGACCCAGGGATTATGAGTCCCCTGCTCTAACCGGCTGAGCTACCGCCCCGAACCCACCGCGCCGGGACCGCCACCATCGTGGCCCACCCGCCGCAGCAGAGACGGCCCTGCCGGGCCGCCTCGGGCAGCATATCCGGTCGATCAGCCGCGGTGCGCGCCGGGGGCGCACCCGGGGGCGCACCGCGAGTGCGCTCCCCGGACTCCCCGACCGGCCCGCGGCACCGGTCCGCCGGGCCCCGGCCGGCCGGCGGTGCGGTGGCGCACCGCCACCGGGCGGGTGAAGCTGGGGCCGCGGAAGCCGGGTGGCAGTCGGTGGCGGAGGGAGTCCTCATGACGGCGCGCAAGCTCACGCCCGCTCTGGCGCTGGTCCTGCTGGCGGCGGTCAGCGGCTGCGGCTCCTCGGACGGCGCCCACGGCGGTGCGGTCTGGGTGACCAGCCCGGCCGGCAGCGCGCCCGCCACCGGCGGCAGTGCGAGCGGGAGCGGCGGCTGGAACAGGCAGCGCTTCCTGGCCGCCTTCGACAAGCACAAGGGCACCACCCGCACCGCCTCCCCCACCGCGGTCAACGCGCTGATCGGCGCCGTCTTCACCAACGACTCCTCCGGCGACCACTTCTGCACCGCCAGCGTGGTGGACAGCGCCGGGCAGAACCTGATCGTCACGGCGGCGCACTGCGTCTACGACCCGGGCGTCGGCCAGCGCAACGACCTGGTCTTCGTGCCCGGCTACCGCAGCGGCGACGCGCCCAACGGCGTCTGGCCGCTGGCCGCGATCACCGTCGACCAGAGCTGGGCCGGCAGCGGCAACCCGGACCTGGACGTGGCGTTCGCGGTGGTCCAGCCGCAGAACGGGAAGCAGGTCCAGCAGGTGCTCGGCGCCAACAAGCTGGGCGTCAACCGGGGGTACCAGCTCCCGGTCAAGCTCACCGGCTACCCCAGCAGCGCCGACACCCCGATCACCTGCGTGAACACCACCAGCGAGCAGAGCAGCACCCAGCTGCGGATCGACTGCCCGGACTACACCGGCGGCACCAGCGGCAGCCCCTGGGTGACCGGCTTCGACCCGGCCACCCGCACCGGTGTGGTGGTCGGCGTGATCGGCGGCTACCAGGAGGGCGGCAACACCCCGGACACCTCCTACAGCAGCTACTTCGGCGACGCCGTCCAGGCCCTGTACGACCGCGCCACCAGCTGAACCACGCCCACGGTCGGCACCGCCCTGGCGTCGGCCCCGGCCCGCCTGGTAGATCTTGGGACCGACATCCGGCGCACCCGCGTGCCGGCAGGGACCGAAGGGGTGGCGGATGGCCCGGCGGCGGACTGCTGCGCCCACCCGGGCGCACCGGCGGCTGCCCGCGGCCCCCGTGCTCGCCCTCGCCCTCGCCGCCTGCACCCTCACCGCCTGCACCCCCGCCGGCAAGGAGGCGCAGCCGGCGCCCGCGCTCAGCGCCGCCCCGGCCCCGTCCGGCACCGCCGCGCAGCGGATCGGCGTGCTGCGCCTGCCCGCCCAGGACAACCAGCGCTCCTGCACCGCCAGCGTGGTGGACAGTCCGGGGCGCGACCTGCTGATCACCGCCGCGCACTGCGTCTGGAACTCCGGCGCCGGCCCGGTGGACGGCCTGAGCTTCGCCCCCGGCTACCGCGACGGCGCCGCTCCGCTCGGCGAGTGGGCGGTGGACCGGGTCACCGTCGACCAGCACTGGCAGGACTCCGGCGACCCGGAGTACGACGTGGCCTTCCTGACGGTCCGGCCGAGCGGCGGGCAGCGGATAGAGGACGCGGTGGGCGGCAACCCGATCGGGGTCAACCGCGGCTTCGACCTCCCGGTCACCGTCACCGGCTACCCGTTCGACCACGAGAGCCCGATCACCTGCACCACCCGGACCACCGCGCAGAGCGCGACCCAGCAGCGGTTCGACTGCGGCGGCTTCTCCGACGGCACCAGCGGCAGCCCCTGGCTGACCGACCGGGGCGAGCTGATCGGTGTGATCGGCGGCTACCAGCAGGGCGGGGACACCCCGGACGTCTCCTACAGCGTGAGCTTCGACGACCGGGTGCTCGCGCTCTACCGGCAGGCCACCGCCTGAGCGCGGCCCGGCCCGGGAACGGCGAACGCCCCCCGGCCGGGCCGGGGGGCGTTCGATCGAGCTCCTCCAATTGGACTCGAACCAATAACCTGCCGATTAACAGTCGGCTGCTCTGCCAATTGAGCTATGGAGGACTGCACCTGCACGGACCGCACCGGGCTGGGCCCGGCCGTGTCCTGCGCTCCCCCAATTGGACTCGAACCAATAACCTGCCGATTAACAGTCGGCTGCTCTGCCAATTGAGCTATGGGGGATTGTGTTGGCCGCTGCGGGCACCCTGGGGTGCTCGCTGCGGGACATACATTAGCGCATCCAGGGGGGTGCTCCGCCAATCGCTTTCCCGGCCCGCCCCCACCCCACCCCCGCTCACCTCGCGCGACGCCCGCTCGGCGCGCCCGCCGGGCGACCCGGTGGCGGGCCGGGGATGCTGGGGGGACCGAGGCGGCCGCCGGACCGGCGGTTCGTCGGCGGCCCGGACGGGTAGGGCATCGCGGCAAGTGCCGCAGACGAGGGTGGAGGCCGAAAGATGTGGAAGCTGTCGTTCATCGTGGGCGCCGCAGCCGGCTACGTGCTGGGGGCGCGCGCCGGCCGGCAGCGCTACGAGCAGATCGCCGCGGCAGCCCAGAAGGTGGCGAGCAATCCGCGGGTGCAGGACGCCACCCTGCGGGCCAGGGAGAGCGCCGGCAACGCGGCCGGCCGCGCGGTGGACGCGGTGACCGGAAAGGTCGGCGAGAAGCTGCCGAACGCCGTCACCGACCGGGTGCCCTACTTCAACCGCCGCCAGCAGGACGACAGCTGGGGCACGGTCCGCCCGTAGCACCGTTCTTCACCGGAGCGTCACCGCCGTACCGGGCGGGCAACACTTGCCGCAACCGCCCGCTGCACGGGCCCCCGCTGCGGCATGATCTCTTCCATGGCCATCGTCGCGGGCATCGACAGCTCCACCACTCGCACCCGGATCGTCGCGTGTGACGCGGACACCGGGGAGGTGCTGCGCGCGGGCAAGGCGCCGCACCCCGAGTCGGAGGCCTCGCGCGCGCGGACCACCGAGGCCGACCCGCAGTCCTGGCTGCACTCGCTGGGCGAGGCGGCCACCGGCGGCCTGCTGGAGGGGGTCCGGGCGATCGGCGTCGCGGCCCAGCAGCACAGCATGATCGGGCTGGACGCCGGCGGCGTGCTGGTGCGCCCGGCCATGCTCTGGACCGACCCGCGCTCCTCCGGCGCCGCCGCCCACCTGGTCGACGCGCTCGGCGGCCCGGCCGCCTGGACCGAGGCGATCGGGGCGGTCCCGGCGGCCACCTACACCATCGCCAAGCTGCGCTGGCTGGCCGAGTTCGAGCCGGCCAACGCCCGGCGGGTCGCCGAGGTGCTGCTGCCGCACGACTGGCTGGTCTGGCAGTTGCTCGGCCACCCGCAGCGCCGCACCACCGACCGCGGCGACGCCTCCGGCACCGGCTACTGGTCCCCCATCACCGGCGAGTACCGGCAGGACCTGGTCGAACTCGCCCTGGGCCACGAACTGCTGCGACTGCCCGAGGTGCTCGCGCCGGGCGAGCCGGCCGGGCACACCCCCGAGGGCCTGCTGATCTCGGCCGGCACCGGGGACAACATGGCCGCCGCCCTGGGCCTGGGCCTGAACCCGGGCGACGCGGTGGTCTCGCTCGGCGCCTCGGGCACCGTCTTCGCCGTCAGCGAGCAGCCGGTGGTCGACCCCGGCGGCACCGTCTCCTCCTTCGCCGACGCCACCGGCAAGCACCTGCCGATGGTCGGCACGCTCAACGCCGCCCAGGTGCTGCGCTCCACCGCCGGCCTGCTGGGCACCGACCTGGAGGGACTGAGCTCGCTGGCGCTGCGCTCCACCCCGGGCGCCTACGGCCTGGTCCTGCTGCCCTACCTGGACGGCGAGCGGACCCCCCGGCTGCCCAACGCCTCCGGCACCCTGCACGGCCTGCGGGCCGAGTCGATGGCCCCCGAACACCTGGCCCGGGCCGCGGTGGAGGGCATGCTCTGCAACATCGCGGACGCGCTGGACGCGCTGCGCTCGCGCGGGGTGACCATCCGTCGGGTGGTGCTGCTGGGCGCGGTGGGCCGGCTGCCCGCGGTGCGCGAGATCGGCTCGCTGCTGTTCGGCGTGCCGGTGGTGATACCGCAGGCGGGCGACCACGCGGCGCGCGGCGCCGCCCGGCAGGCGGCCTGGGCACTGGCCGGCACCGCCGAGCCGCCGCAGTGGGAACTGCCGGAGGCGGTCACCGTCGAGCCGGACCCGGACCAGCTGACGGTGGGTGACGCAGTACGGCGGCAGTACGGCGTGGTGCGGGACGAAACCCATCCCGAACTGGGCGGGATGGCCTAGCGTGACAAGCCCGACACGTCGAGCGCGAAGGGCCGTTCCGGTATGCCCCTGCACCACGGAAAGAGTGCCGACCACCGACTGAGCGTCAACGCCCTGCTGGGCGAGGCCGATCCGATCGGCGCGATGCGCGAGGCCCCGCCCAAGCACCAGCTGCACCGGCACCCGCTGCCGCCGCACGTGGCCTACCAGCTGATCCACGACGAGCTGATGCTCGACGGCAACGCCAAGCTCAACCTGGCCACCTTCGTGACCACGTCGATGGAGGAGCAGGCCGACCGGCTGATGGCCGAGTGCTCCGACAAGAACATGATCGACAAGGACGAGTACCCGCAGACCGCCGAGTTGGAGCGGCGCTGCGTGTCGATCCTGGCGCACCTGTGGCACGCGCCGGACCCGGACGCGGCGGTGGGCTGCTCCACCACCGGCTCCAGCGAGGCCTGCATGCTGGCCGGCCTGGCGCTCAAGCGGCGCTGGATGCGGCGCCACCAGGCCCGCTACGACGCCGGGGCCCGGCCGAACCTGGTGATGGGCGCCAACGTCCAGGTCTGCTGGGAGAAGTTCGCCAACTTCTGGGAGGTGGAGTGCCGGCTGGCCCCGATGGAGGGCGAGCGGTACCACCTGGACGCCGAGTCGGCGCTGGCGCTGTGCGACGAGAACACCATCGGCGTGGTCGGCGTGCTGGGCTCCACCTTCGACGGCTCCTACGAGCCGATCGCCGAGATCTGCGCGGCGCTGGACGACCTGCAGCGGCGCACCGGCCTGGACATCCCGGTGCACGTGGACGGCGCCTCCGGCGGCATGGTGGCCCCCTTCCTGGACGAGGAGCTGGTCTGGGACTTCCGGCTGCCCCGGGTGGCCTCGATCAACACCAGCGGGCACAAGTACGGCCTGGTCTACCCCGGGGTCGGCTGGGCGCTGTGGCGGGACCGGGAGGCGCTGCCGGAGGAGCTGGTCTTCAAGGTCAACTACCTGGGCGGCGACATGCCCACCTTCGCGCTGAACTTCTCCCGCCCGGGCTCCGAAGTGGTGGCCCAGTACTACAACTTCCTGCGGCTCGGCTTCGCCGGCTACCAGGCGGTCCAGCAGTCCTGCCGGCACGTGGCCACGCACCTGGCCGCCGGGATCGAGAAGCTCGGCGTCTTCCGGCTGCTCACCCGCGGCGACCAACTACCGGTCTTCGCCTTCACGGTGGCCGACGGGGTGACCGCCTTCGACGTCTTCGACGTCTCCCGGCGGCTGCGCGAGCGCGGCTGGCAGGTGCCCGCCTACACGTTCCCGGAGAACCGGACCGACCTGTCGGTGCTGCGGGTGGTCTGCCGCAACGGCTTCACCCTCGACCTCGCCGACATACTGCTGGCGGACCTGGGCCGGCTGCTGCCCGAACTCCAGGCGCAGCCGGGGCCGCTGCAGAACCGCGGGGTGGAGCCGAACAGCGGCTTCCACCACTGAAACAGCACCGGTCGACCCGGGTTGTGCCGAGCCGTTCGCTGATCCATCATCAGGGGGCACACGTCCTGCTGATCGGGGGGATCAGATGAACCACCGCCAGTCCGGCCCGCGTCCGCCGGCCGCGTCACCGCCCCACCGCACCCCGCGCCCGTCCCGGTCGCGGGGTGCGGTGGCGCTGGCCGCCGGCGCCGTGCTGGCGACCGGCGGCGCGCTGCTGCCGGCCCACCCGGCCGCCGCCGCGGTCCCGGCCGTGGCCCGGACCACCGTGGACGACCCGGCCCAGTACGTCAATCCGCTGGTCGGCACCCAGCAGAGCGCCACCGACTACGGCAACGGCGCGGGCGCCGGCAACACCTACCCCGGCGCCGCCGCCCCGCTGGGCATGGTCCAGTGGAGCCCGGACACGGTCAACAACGGCTACGCGGCCAGCTACAACTACAACGACAACCAGATCCGCGGCTTCAGCCTCACCCACATCTCCGGGGCCGGCTGCCCCGACTACGGCAACCTGCCGTTCATGCCGGTGCTCGGCACCGCGCCGGTCGGGTCCGCCACCTTCTCGCACGCCAACGAGTCGGC
This sequence comes from Kitasatospora sp. NPDC058965, assembly GCF_042741245.1. NCBI lineage: Bacteria > Bacillati > Actinomycetota > Actinomycetes > Kitasatosporales > Streptomycetaceae > Kitasatospora > Kitasatospora sp. NPDC058965. The sequence goes on along the minus strand of NZ_JBHYKG010000127.1, from coordinate 16,179 downwards.
CTCGCCCGGCCGCTACGCGGTCACCCTGGACAACGGCATCGCCACCACGCTGGCGGCCACCCAGCGCTCGGGCGTCGCGACCTTCCACTACCCGGGCGGCGCGACCAACTCGGTGACGGTGGACACGGGCGCGGCCCTCAACCCCGCGAGCGGCAGCATCACGCTCGGCCCGGACCGGATCTCCGGCTACACCGACGGCGGCAACTTCTGCGGCAGCGGGAACCACTACCGGCTGTACTTCACCGCGGTCTTCGACCGCCCGTTCAGCGCGGCGAGCATCGTGCCCGGCAGCAACCAGAAGGCGCTGCTCTCCTTCGACACCTCGACGAACGCCACCGTCACCGCCCGGGTCGGGATCTCCTTCGTGAGCACCGACGGCGCGGCGGCCAACCTGCAGGCCGAGCAGGGCAGCAGCACGTCCGACCAGGTGGCGGCCGCCACCCGGACCGCCTGGAACGGCCTGCTCGGCCGGATCGCGGTGGCCGGCGGCACCACGCAGGACACCCGCACCTTCTACACCGCCCTCTACCACGCGCTGCTGGCCCCCGGCGTGTTCAGCGACACCGACGGCCGGTACCCCGGCTTCGACGGCCAGCTGCACACCGCGGCGGCCGGGCACGCCCAGTACGCGGACTTCTCCGGCTGGGACGTCTACCGCTCCCAGGTGCAGCTGCTCGCCCTGCTCGCCCCGCACGAGGCCTCCGACATCGCCCAGTCGATCGTCAACCAGGGCTCCCAGGCGGGCTACCTGGACCGCTGGACGCTGGCCAACAGCGGGACCGGGATCATGTACGGCGACCCGCTGCCGGTCATCGGCAGCTCGGTGTACGCCTTCGGTGCCACCGACTTCGACTACTGGGGCCTGCTCTGGCAGTCCTGGCAGGGCACCGTGAAGGAGAACGAACGGCCGGGCCAGGGCCCGTACCTGAGCCAGGGCTACGTGCCCAGCCCGAACTGGGGCGCCGCCGCCTCGACCACCGAGGAGTACGCGGTGGCCGACTTCGCCGTCTCCCAACTGGCCGGCCGGCTCGGCCACGCGCCGATGCACGACATCATGCTGCACCGCTCCACCGACTGGCGGAACCTCTTCAACCCGGTCAGCCACTACCTCCAGCCGCGCGCCGCCGACCACTCCTGGCCCGCCTTCGACCCCGCCTCGCAGAACGGCTTCGCCGAGGGCGACAGCGCGCAGTACACCTGGATGGTGCCGCAGAACCTGCGCGGCCTGATCGACGCGATGGGCGGCAACGACGCGGCCGCGGCCCGCCTCGACCCGTTCTTCGCCCAGCTGAACGCGGGCCCGCAGGTGCTCAACGCCTACCTGGGCAACGAGCCCTCGCAGGACGTCCCGTGGGTGTACGACTACGCGGGCCGCCCGTACCGCACCCAGGCCGTGGTGCGCCAGGCGCTCACCCAGCTCTACTCGGACGCCCCGGGCGGCGAGCCCGGCAACGACGACCTCGGCCAGCTCTCCTCGTGGGCCGTGTGGGCGGCGCTCGGGATGTACCCGGAGACCCCCGGGCGGGCCGAACTCGCCCTGGCCAGCCCGCTGTTCCCGAGCATCTCGATCACCCGCGAGAACGGGCCGGCGATCGACATCAGCGCCCCGGGCGCCACCGCGGGCACCCCGTACGTCTCGGCGCTGAGCGTCAACGGCACCCCGTCCACCCACCCGTGGCTGGGCGAGGACTTCGTGGCCAAGGGCGGCACCCTGCAGTACGCGCTGAGCGCCACCCCGTCGCCGGGCTGGGGCGCCGCCCCGACCGACGCGCCGCCGTCCTTCGACGTCGGCCCGGCCGCCCCGGCCACCGGACCGGTCCCCGGACCGGGCGGCAAGTGCCTGGACGACAACGGCGGTTCGGCCGCCGACGGGAACCGGATCCAGCTCTGGGACTGCAACGGGACCCCGGCCCAGCAGTGGACCGTCTCCCCGGACGGGACACTGCGGGTGCTGGGCAAGTGCCTGGACGTCAACCAGGGCGGCACCGCCGCCGGCTCGCTGGTGCAGCTGTACGGCTGCAACGGCACCGGCGCCCAGCAGTGGTGGCCGAAGTCCGACGGCACCCTGGTCAACACGCCGTCCGGCCGCTGCCTGGACGTGCCCTACGGCGACACCGGTGACGGCGCCCACCAGCTGCAGATCTGGGACTGCAACGGCGGCACCAACCAGCAGTGGGCGGTGCCCAAGCAGTGAGCCGGCGGGTTCAGTCGAGGTAGCCGCGCAACTGGTCGGCGAAGGCGTTGGCCCGCAGCCTGGCCAACGTCTTCGCCTCGATCTGGCGGATCCGCTCCCGGGTGACGCCGAACAGCTCGCCGATCTCCTCCAGGGTGCGCGGCCGTCCGTCGGCCAGCCCGTAGCGCAGCTCGACCACCTTGCGCTCGCGTTCGCCCAGGGTGGCCAGCACGGCCTCCAGGTGCTCGCGCAGCAGCAGGAAGGCGGCGCTCTCGGCGGGTTCGGCGGCGTCCGCGTCCTCGATCAGGTCGCCGAGCGCCACGTCGTCCTCGTCCCCGACCGGCACGTGCAGCGAGATCGGTTCCAGGGCCAGCCGCAGCACCTCGCGGATCCGGGCCTCGGGCAGCTCCAGCAGCTGCCCGAGCTCGGCCGCGGTGGGCTCGCTGCCGCGCTCCTGGAGCAGCTTGCGCTGCAGTCGCAGCACCCGGTTGATCAGCTCCACCACGTGGACCGGCACCCGGATGGTGCGCGCCTGGTCGGCCAGCGCCCGGCTCATCGCCTGCCGGATCCACCAGGTCGCGTAGGTGGAGAACTTGTAGCCGCGGGTGTAGTCGAACTTCTCGACCGCCCGGATCAGGCCCAGGTTGCCCTCCTGGACCAGGTCGAGCATGGTCAGCCCGCGGCCGACGAAGCGCTTGGCCACCGAGACCACCAGGCGCAGGTTGGCCTCGATCAGCCGGCGCTTGGCGATCCGCCCCCGCACCACCAGCAGGTCCAGGTCGTGGGCGAGCGGCCCGGCGGTGCCGTCCGCCGTCAACCGCTCCTCGGCGAACAGGCCGGCCTCGACCTGGCGGGCCAGCTCCACCTCCTCGGCCGCGGTGAGCAGCCGGATCCGGCCGATCTCGCGCAGGTACTGCCGGAACAGGTCGGCGGCCGGGCCGACCGACTCGGACCTGGCGGGCCCCGGGGGCGGAGCGTCCTCCAGCTCCTCGTCGAGCGGCTCCTCGACCGGTCTGGCACTCTCCAACGGGCCCCACCCTCCACCGACGCCGACGGACTGAGACCCTTTCAGTGTGGGGTACGCCACACTCCCGCGCTACAGGCCCGCGGCGCCCCGGGTCCTCAAGTTGTCGTCGTACTGCTGCAGGGCCCACAACTCCTGCTGGACCGGAGCCAGTTCCTCCGCCCCGGCCCGGTTGCCCAAGCGCTGCAGCCGGGCCCGGACCTCGGCCACCCGGCGCTGCACCGCGGCCCGGCGCAGCCGGACCAGGAACTCCCCCGCGTACAGCGCGTCCGGCTTGCGCCGGGTGCGGACCGGCTCCACCGTCAGCTCGGTGACCAGGGCGCGCACCTGGCCGTCCTCGGCGGCCTCCTGGACCAGCGACAGGAAGTTCGGCACGCTCGCCCCGTAGGCCGCGCCGCCCGCCTTGCCGATGGCGCGGCGCACCGCCGCGTACGGCGGGGCGGTGAACTCGTCCTCGCCGTACTGGTCGAACGCCGGGCTGACCAGCTCCGGGTGCTGCAGCGCCAGCTTGAGCAGTTCCCGCTCGACGAACTGGGTCGGGTCGCCGGGGTTCAGCCGGAAGGCCGGCCGCTGCGGCGCCGGCTGGACCGGCTGCGGGCTCCGCACGGCCCGCCCCTGCTGCGGCGACTCGCGCTGCCAGCGGGAGATCTGCGCCACCCGGCGGACCACGAACTGCTCGTCCAGGATGCCCAGCAGACCGGCCAGTTGGACCGCGTACTCGTGCCGGATGGACGGGTCCTTGATCTTGGCGACGATCGGCGCCGCCTCCTCCAGCGCGGCCGCCCGCCCCTCGGCCGCGTCCACCCGGTGCCGGGCCACCGTGGAGCGCAGCGCGAACTCGAACAGCGGCACCGGGTTCTCGATCAGCTCGCGGACCGCGTCGTCGCCGCTGGCCAGGCGCAGTTCGCACGGGTCCATGCCGCCGGGGCTGATCGCGATGGAGGTGCGGGCGGCGAACTTCTGGTCGTCCTCGAAGGCGCGCAGCGCGGCCTTCTGGCCGGCCGCGTCGCCGTCGAAGGTGAAGACGGTCTCGCCGCGGTAGGAGGAGGTGTCCATCAGCAGCCGGCGGATGATCTTGATGTGGTCCTCGGCGAAGGCGGTGCCGCAGGTGGCCACCGCCGTGGTGACACCGGCGAGGTGACAGGCCATCACGTCGGTGTAGCCCTCGACCACCACGGCCCGCCCGGTCTTGGCGATCTCCTTCTTGGCCAGGTCGATGCCGTACAGGACGTGCGACTTCTTGTAGATCGGGGTCTCGGGGGTGTTGAGGTACTTGGGCCCGTTGTCGTCCTCGCGCAGCCGCCGGGCGCCGAAGCCGACCACCTCGCCGGCCACGTCCCGGATCGGCCAGACCAGCCGGCCGCGGAAGCGGTCGATCAGCCCGCCGCGCTGGCCCTGCGAGGCCAGGCCGCCCTGCAGGATCTCCCGGTCGGTGAACCCCTTGCCGCGCAGGTAGCGGACCAGGTGCTCCCAGCCGGCCGGCGCGTAGCCGACGCCGAACCGGGCGGCCGCCTCGGCGTCGAAGCCGCGCTCGGCCAGGAACGCCCGGCCGATCTCCGCCTCCGGACCCTCCAGCTGCTCCCGGTACCAGGCCGCGGCCACCTTGTGCGCCTCGACCAGCCGGGTCCGCTCGCCCTGCTGCCCGCGGGTGTTGTAGCCGCCCTCCTCGTAGCGGAGCGTGACGTTGGCCTGGGCCGCCATCCGCTCCACCGCCTCGGCGAAGGAGAAGTGCTCGATCTTCATCAGGAAGGCGATCGTGTCGCCGCTCTCCTGGCAGCCGAAGCAGTGGAAGACGCCCTTGCTCGGGCTGACGTAGAAGGAGGCGGACTTCTCGTCGTGGAAGGGGCAGACGCCCTTCAGCTGACCACCGCCGCCGTTGGTGAGCTGCACGTAGTCGCCGACGACCACGTCGATGGGCAGCGCGCTGCGCACCGCCTGCACGTCTTCATCCCGGATCCGTCCCGCCACCCCGGAAGTGTACGGGGTGGGCTAGCCGTTCAGGCGGGCGTGCCAGGCGAGCGCCGAGGCGTCGGTGAGCGAGGCGATCTGGTCGATCACCGCGCGCAGCGCGCCCGCGTCGTCCGTCGCCCGGTCGTACTGGGCGGCGAAGACCGGGTCCAGCTCGGCCGGGTCGCCCGCGGCCAGCCGCTCGGCCAGCTCGGCGATCACGATCCGCTGCCGGGCACGCAGCTGGGCCTGCTCGTCGCGCTGCATCACGTAGCGCACCGCGACCGCCTTGAGCACCGCGCACTCCAGCCGCACCTCGACGGGGACCACCAGCTCGGCCTCGTACCGGCTCAGCCGGCCCGGCCCGTACCGGGCCCGGGTGGCCCGTTCGGCGGCCAGGCAGAACCGGCCGATCAGCTGGCTGGTCAGGTCCTTCAGCCCGGCCCGGCCGCGCGGCGAGCCGTCGTAGCCGCGGGGCCACCACTCCTGGGCCTGCAGCCGGTCCAGCGCCTCGCCGAAGGCGTCCGGCTCGGTGCCCGGCGCGTACCGCTCGGCCACCTTGAACAGCTCGGCCCGCTCGCCCGGGCTGCGCAGCGCGGCCGCGTCGATGTGGCCGGCGTACAGCCCGTCCTCCACGTCGTGGGTGGAGTACGCCACGTCGTCCGACCAGTCCATCACGGTGGCCTCGAAGCACTTGCGACCCTGCGGCGCGCCCGACCGCAGCCAGCGGAAGACCGGCAGGTCGTCGCCGTAGACCCCGAACTTGGCGGAGCCGGGGTCGCTGGGGTGCGCCCCGCGCGGCCACGGGTACTTCGTGGCGGCGTCCAGCGCGGCCCGGGTCAGGTTGAGACCCACGCTGCGGCCGGGCCACGGGGCCAGCCGGGCCCCCGCCGCGTCGGCCGGGGCGAACCGCTTGGGCTCCAGCCGGGTCAGGATGCGCAGCGACTGGGCGTTGCCCTCGAATCCGCCGCAGCTCTCGGCCGCCTGGTCCAACGCCTCCTCACCGGTGTGGCCGAACGGCGGGTGGCCCAGGTCGTGGGCCAGGCAGGCGGTCTCCACCAGGTCCGGGTCGCAGCCCAGGGCGGCGCCCAACTCCCGCCCGACCTGGGCGCATTCGAGCGAGTGGGTGAGCCGGGTGCGGGGGAAGTCGCTGCGCATCGGGGCCACCACCTGGGTGGTGCCGGCCAGCCGGCGCAGCGCGGCGGAGTGCAGCACCCGGGCCCGGTCGCGCTGGAAGGCGGTGCGGCCCGGGCGCTTGTCCGGCTCGGGGACCCAGCGGGCCTCGGCGTGCTCGTCGTAGTGGTCCAGGTAACGGTCCATAGACCAGTCACGGTACGCCGTCCGACTGACGATCAGGGGGAGGCGGGGCTCCCCCGGCCGCCGGCCGGGAGAGACCCCGTCCCATGATGCAGAGATTTCTCTGCAAAGAACCCTATGCAGAGAGTCCTCTGCACACTAGAGTTCCTGCCATGAGCCACGAGAGCACGCCGCAGGGCGGACCCGGCAGCACGGACGACGGGGCGCAGGACCCGGGCCGCACCATCGACCCGCGCAGCCTGCGCGCCCTCGCCCACCCGCTGCGGATGCGGATCCTGGACCTGCTGACCGACCAGGGCCCGGCCACCTCGGCCCGGCTCGCCGAGCAGCTCGGCGAGAACACCGGCACGGTCAGCTGGCACCTGCGCCACCTGGCCGAGCACGGGTTCATCACCGAGGACCCGGAGCGCGGCACCAAGCGCGAGCGCTGGTGGCAGCGCAGCAGCCCGAAGCTGGTCTTCAACACCGCCGAGCTGGCCCTGGACGCGGCCACCGGCGAGGCGCTGTCCGCCTACAAGCGGCACTACCTGGAGCGCAGCTTCCGGCGCACCGCCGAGGCGCTGACCCAGCCGCTGACCGGCGACTGGCAGGGCGCCGGGAACATGTCCGACTGGGGCGACGTGCGGATGACCCCCGAGCAGCTCAAGGCGCTCGGCGCCGAGCTGATGGCCGTGATCACCCGGCACCTGCCCGACCCGGCGCAGCCCGCGCCCGCCGAGGCCCGTCCCGTGCTCATCCAGATCCAGACCCTGCTGCTGAACGCCGAGACCGAGGAGTCCCGATGACGACCACCGCCCCCACCACCGCCCCCGCCGCCACCACCGCGGACGCCACCACCACCCGCCGCCCCGGCCTGCTGCGCCGCCACCGCGACTTCCGACTGCTCTTCACCGGCGAGGTGGCCGGCAAGTACGGCTCCTCGGTCACCGGCCTGGCCTTACCGCTGATCGCCGTCGGAGCGCTGCACGCCTCCGCCTTCCAGGTCAGCGCGCTGCCCGCGGCCACCTGGCTGCCCTGGCTGCTGATCGGCCTGCCGGTGGGCGCCTGGGTGGACCGGCTGAGCCGGCGCACCGTGATGCTGTTCGCCGCCGCCGCCCAGCTGCTCTGCTACCTGAGTGTCCCGGTGGCCGCCGCGCTCGGCGTCCTCGGCTACGCCCAGCTGCTGGTGGTGGCCCTGCTGGCGGGTACCGGTGCGGTCTTCTTCCAGACCGCCTACACCGCCTACCTGCCCACCCTGGTGGACGAGGCCGACCGCGCCGAGGGCAACGCCAAGCTGCACGGCAGCGCCTCCGCCGCGCAGATCGTGGGCCTGGGCACCGGCGGCACCCTGGCCCAGCTGGTCGGCGCGGTGCCCAGCCTGCTGGCCAACACCCTCACCTTCCTGGTCTCGATCACCTGCACCGCCTCGATCCGGCAGCGCGAGACCCGGCCCGCCGCCGCCGAGCGCCGCCGCCGCACCCTGCTGAGCGAGGTGGGCCAGGGCATGCGGCTGGTCGCCCGGGATCCGTGGCTGCGCCCGTTCCTGCTGCACGGCTCGCTGGCCAACCTCTTCCTGACCGCCTACCAGTCGATCCTGGTGGTCTTCCTGCTGCAGCGGGCCGGGCTGCCGCAGGGCGCGCTCGGCACCCTGATCGGCGCGGCCAGCCTGGGCGGCGTGCTCGGCGCGGCGCTGGCCCGCCGGGTCGGCGCACTGCTCGGCACCGCCCGGGCGATGCTGTTCTTCCTGCTCGTCCTGCCCGCCCTGGTGCTGCTGATCCCGCTCACCACCGGCGGGGCCGGGGTGCTCTGCTACCTGGTCGGCGGCCTGGCGGTGTCGGCCGGCGTGGTGGCCGGGAACGTGCTGCGCGCCACCTTCACCCAGCGCTACACCCCCGGCGAGCTGCTCGGCCGGATCTCCGCCACCGGCGCCTTCCTCAACTACGGCACCATCCCGCTGGGCGCCCTGCTCGGCGGCGCACTGGCCACCGCGCTCGGCCTGGTCCCGGCGATGTGGCTGAGCTGCGCCGGGGTCCCGCTGGCCGCCCTGGCCCTGTGGTTCTCCCCGCTGCGCCGCCACCGGGACCTGCCCACCGACCTGGTGATGCCCCAGCACTGAGAAGGAGGAGGCGAAGGAGCTCCGGGCGGTCGCCCGGAGCTCCTCAGCGTCCGGACAGCCGGCGCCACCGGGGCTGTTCGGTGACCACGCAGGCCAGCGCCAGCAACGTGACCGGCACCGCCGCCCAGGCCGGCCAGAGCAGCCAGGCGCCGAGCACGGCGGCGCTCAGCTCCATCAGGACCAGCAGGACGGTGCCCCACCCGGGGATCGGGACCGGGACGGCCGTCCTGCCGTTGTCCCCCGGCGTGGCCAGCACGGCCGGCAGGCCGATCAGCACCGCCAGGGCGAGCACGGCCAGCAGGATCGAGATCCGGCCCAGCGCCCAGGGCAGCGCCACCCAGGCGATCAGTTCGGCGAGGACGCGCAGCACGTCGGCGAGCGGGTACGTCGGTCGGGTCATGGGGCGCACTGTGGCACACCCGACTCGCCGTCAGACGACCGGGCGGCCGCTCGCGGTGGTCTCCGGGACCTCGGCGGCCACGTCCCAGTGCTCGGCGATCAGCCCGTCCGCGATCCGGAACACGTCCACCACCGCCGTGCCCGGCTGCCCCGGGGTCAGCACCGCGAGCGAGTGGACGAAGACCAGGTCGCCCTCGGCGGCGGTCCGCGCGACCTCGAAGCGCAACTCGGGGAACTGCGACCGCAGCCCGCCGATCAGCTCGACCAGCGCGGAACGCCCGTCCGCCAGACCGTGGTTGTGCTGGGCCAGCTCGGCGGCCACGAAGCGCCCGGCCTCCTCGGTGCGCCCCTGGTTCCACACCGTGTCGAGGTAGTCGAGGACCAGCCGGGTGTTCTGCTGAACGTTCGTCATGACAGCACCTTTGCAAGAGAGTGGGATCGAACGGAACGGAGGTGGGCGACCGCGGCCGGCAGCAGGGCGGCGAGCGCCACCGCGGCCAGCGGCACCGCACCGAGCCGGGGCAGCAGGGTGGCGGCCAGCAGGCTGCCCGCGCTGATCCCGACGTAGAGCATCGAGGCGTTCAGGGCCAGCAGCAGGCCCCGCTGCTCGGGATCGAGGGCGATCAGCCTGGCCTGCTGGGGAGCCTGGTAGAGCTGGCTGAAGAAGGCCCACAGCGCCAGCAGCAGCACCGCCGGCAGCAGGCCCGCCGGGCTGACCAGCAGGGCCGCGAAGGCCGCCGCCATCCCCAGCAGGGTCAGCGCCACCGTCCGGTCCCCGCCGAGCCGGGCGCTCAGCCGGGCCCCCGCGGCGTTGCCGACCACCCCGACCGCGCCGAAGGCGAAGAGCACGGCCGGGACCTGGCCGCCGGTGAGCCCGAACCGGGCCGCCAGGTAGGCGCCGGCCACACCGTAGACGGTGAACTGCGCCGCCATCACGGCCAGCGTGGTCAGCACCACCGGCAGCACCCCGGGCCGGGCCAGCACCGCCCGGTAGGCCCGCACAGTGGGCGCCGGTCCGGCCGGCAGCGGCGGCACCAGCACCGCCACCAGCAGCAGGGCCAGCACGGTGACCGCGGCCAGGCCCGCCAGCGTCCCGCGCCAGCCGACCGCCCCGCCGAGGTAGGAGCCGAGCGGCACGCCCAGCACCGCGGCCACCGTCATGCCGGCGAAGACCGTGGCCAGCGCCCGCGGCCGGTGCTCGGCGCGGACCAGCAGCGAGCCGGCCGCCGAGGAGGCCGGTCCGAAGACCGCCCCGCCCAGCCCGCCGACCACCCGGGAGGCGAGCAGCACCGGCTCGTCCGGCGCCAGGGCCCCGGCCAGGTCGCCCGCCGCCAGCAGGGCCAGCCCGAGCAGCAGCACCCGGCGCCGGTCCAGCCGGCCCAGCACGGCCGGCGCCACCGGTGCGGCGACGGCGAAGGTCAGCGCGAAGGCGCTGACCAGCAGGCCCACCCCGGACGGCGCGGTGTGCAGCGCCCGCCCGATCGGCCCGCCCAGTCCGACCACGGCCAGCGAGGAGGTGCCCAGCACGAAGTAGCCGAGCGAGAGCGGGAGCAGGGCGGGTAATGCGGCGCGGTGGGATCGCATCGCAGACTCCTTTCCAATACGGGACGTTGCGTATCTCTGACAGGACTCATTCCAATACGAGACGGACCGTATGTCAATGGGTATCCTGGACGGCATGACCGGACGCCCCCGAGACCCCGCCGTCGACGAAGCCATCCGCACCGCCGCCCTGGAGCTGACCCGGGAGCAGGGCTACCGCGGCCTGAGCATGGAGGGCATCGCGGCCCGCAGCGGGGTGGCCAAGCAGACCGTCTACCGCCGCTACCGCAGCAAGGGCGAGGTGGTGCTGGACGCGCTGGTCGGCTACGCCTTCGCCCAGCTGCCCACCCCCGACACCGGGAGCCTGCGCGGGGACCTCACCGCACTGCTCACCGCCACCTTCCGGGCCGCCCAGGACGTGGCCGGCGACCTCAACCGGGCCCTGGCCGCCGAGGCGCTGCAGGACGACGAGTTCGCCGCCCGGCTCTGGCGCGAGCTGATCGCGGTGCGCCGCGAGGCGGTGGCCGAGCTGCTGCGCCGCGGCCGCGAGCGCGGCGAGGTGACCCACCCGGACCAGGAGTTCCTGCTCGACCTGGTCTACGGCCCCTACTGGTACCGCCTGCTGTTCGGCGCCGCGGAGCTCACCGACGCCTACGCGCTGGCGCTCGCCGAGGCGGTCTGCCGGGCCGCGGCCTGACGCCGGTTCAGCGCCCGGTGACGGCCGCCAGCACCGCGGCGGCCATGCCCTGCTGGCCGGCCGCGTTCGGGTGCAGCGGAGCCCGGCCGGCGGCCGGCAGCGGCGGCTCGACCCAGCGCTGCTCGGGCCCGGCACACATGTCGTGCCCGCGCGAGGGGGCGTAGGTGTCCACGAAGACCGCGTGCGCGGCCGCCGCCCCGGCGCTGAGCACGGCGTTCAGCCGCTGCTCCTGCTCGGCCAGGAAGGCCAGGTCGCCCGCCGCCACGGCCTGCCCCAGCACCGGCCCGCAGGCCGCGGGGTCGGCGGGCAGCAGCGCGGGGTAGCCGACCACGTAGACCCGGGCCTGCGGCGCCCGCCGGCCCACCTCGCGCAGCACCGAGCCCAGCCTCACCCCGACCGCGTCCAGCACGCCGGACAGCCGCGAACTGCCGTCCGGGGCCGTGTAGGACTCCTTGCACGGCGCGTCCCCCGACGCCGCCGTGACCGCCTTCAGCACGCCCTCCTCGGCGCACTTGGCGACCACTTTCATGAACTGCGCGTCATTGCCGCCGATCCCGACCGTCACCAGCCGGGTGCGCTCGTTCAGCGCGTCCAGCTGCGGCGGGTTGGTACCGCCGGTCACCCGCTGGGCCCCCGTCAGGTCGGCGGTGGTGGCGCTGGAGCAGCTCACGTCGGTGAACTGCGCGGGGTCGAGCTTCAGGCTCCGGGCCACCAGCGAGGGGTAGTTGACGGTGGACCGGCCGCAGCCCGCGGGGCCGCCGCCGGCCGGCTCCAGCTGGAGCCCGGAGGTGTACGAGTCGCCGAGCGCCACGTACGGCCCGCTCGGCGGCGGCGTCGGGGACGGCGCGGGAGTCGGCGCCGAGCCGGCCGCGCTCCGCCCGGCCGCCGGCGCGGGCCCGGGCGCGCCCGAGCAGCCGGCCAGTGCGAGCAGCACCACCAGCAGCACGGGTCCCGGCAGACGACGCGTCACACCGGCTCCAACGCACGGGCGGACGGGAATGACTCCCGGCGGGTGCGGCTACTCGCCGCCCTGCTCGTGCTCCGCCAGGAACTCCTCGAACTGCCGGCCCAGCTCCTCCGCCGAGGGCAGGTCGGTCTCGGCGGCGAGCAGGCTCTCCCGGCCCTGCGCGCCGGCCACCGCGTCGTACTGGCCCTCCATGCCGCGGATCGCCGAGCGCAGCTCGCCGTCGCCCTGGGCCAGCTGCTCCTCGATGTCGGCGTAGACCTCGCCGACCCGCTCGCGCAGCTCGTGCCCGGGCAGCACCAGGCCGGTGGCCGACTGCACCGCCTCCAGGATCAGCACCGCGGCCGCCGGGTAGGGCGAGCGGGCCACGTAGTGCGGCACGTGCACCGCGAAGCCCAGCACGTCGTGCCCGGCCTCGCCCAGCCGGTACTCGACCAGCGCCTGGGCGCTGCCGGGCACCTGGGCCCGCTCGAACCAGACCGGGTAGCCGCCGGCCAGGTCGAGCCGGTTGCCGTGCGGGGTCAGGCCGACCGGGCGGGTGTGCGGCACGCCCATCGGGATGCCGTGGAAGTCCACCGTGAGCCGCACCCCGAGCTCGGTCACCAGGCGGCCGACGGCGGCCGCGAAGAGCTCCCACTCGACGTCCGGCTCCGGGCCGCTGAGCACCAGGAACGACGTGCCGGTGGCGTCCTCGACCAGCTGGAGCAGGATCTCCGGCGGGTCGTAGGAGACCCAGCTCTCCCGGTCGAAGGTCATCGCGGGGCGGCGGGCCCGGTAGTCCACCAGGCGGTCGTGGTCGAACCGGGCCACCACCCGGGGGCTGCCCTGCTCCAGCAGGTGCGCCACCACTTGGGCGCCCGCCTCGCCGGCGTCCATGAAGCCCTCAAGGTGGTAGAGCAGCACCAAGCCGTCGTCGCCTGCGGCAGCGGCCGCCGCGGCCACGCCCTGCGCTTCGAGCTCGTACAGCTCGTCGGGATCACGCACCGCGCACCCCACCTGTTCTCGTCGGTCCGGCCAGTCGGTCTTCTGCACCAGCGTGCCGGGCGGCGCCGACATTCCCGCCCGGTCCGCCCGCGGAGAATCTTCTCACCCCGGTCCCGCGACCGGACCGGCAGCTCCCGGCATCCCCGCAGGTCAGCCCGGCCTTCCGGGGGCCGGGGCTGGCCAACGGGGGCCCCGACGGCGTAGCATCACAGCCTTCGCGCCCCCGGTTGGCGTGCCGCGAAGTGACGCGAGGGGCCAAGGCAGGTATCGTCCTCTCGCTGCCTCGCATTTGTCGCGTCGTCGCCACGTCGTTCGTCACGCCGTGGGCCGCGGTCCCGACCATGTCTGGCCAGCCAACCGACCTCACCTTGCGTTCACTTGGCCGCCCGCTTCCCTTCGCGCTCTCTTTCCTTCTTCGGCCATCTCGCGGACGAACACTGTCCCCCCGCACCTCCCCGCCGGACCGGTCCATGCGAACCGTGCCCGCTCCGGCACCGCGCTGCCCGCCCCGAGGGCCGCTGCCCCCCGTCGTACGGCCGATGCTCCGGCGTACCCGGGAGGAGTGGACCCGCTCCGGGGCGGGGCGACCTGTCCACCGTCCCGGACGCCCGCACCCCGGGCCGAAGGACGCCCTCCGACCGCCGAAGGACGAAGGTCCCGTGCCCGCACCTGTCACCCTCACCGGCCGCACCGTTCGGCTGGAGCCCCTCACCGAGCAGCACGCCGAGGCGCTGGCCGCGGCCGCCGCGGAGGATCGCACGACGTACGCCTTCACCGCCGTCCCGCAGGGTCTGGACGCGGCCCGCGAGTTCATCGCGACCGCCCAGGCCGACCTGGCGGCGGGACGCTCGCTGGCCTTCGCCACCGTCCGGGTCTCGGACGGCCTGGTGGTCGGCTCCACCCGGTTCCTGGAACTGGACTACTGGCAGGGACCGGTGGTCTGGCCGCCGCTGCCCGCCGGACCGGTCGGCGACCCGCTGACCGCGGTGCCGGACGCCGCCGAGATCGGCCGCACCTGGCTGTCCCGGCACGCCCAGGGCACCGGCATCAACACCGAGGCCAAGCTGCTCATGCTGCGGCACGCCTTCGAGACCTGGGGCGTGCAGCGGATCTCGCTGCGCGCCGACGCCCGCAACCTGCGCTCGCGGGCCGCCATCGAGCGGCTCGGCGCGACCTCCGAGGGGGTCCGCCGGGCGCACAGCCGGGGTCTGGACGGGGTGGTCCGCTCCACCGCGTTCTACTCGATCCTGGCCGAGGAGTGGCCGGCCGTCCGCGACATCATCGAGCTGCGGATCGCCGCCGCGATCGCCCCGAGCGCGCCGGACCGCCGGCTCGACCACCTCGGGCAGATCGGCCACGGCCTCGGGCGCGAGCGCGACTCGGAGTGCGTCAGACACACCGGTTCACTGATCCCGGCGGCCTGAGCCGCACCCCGAGGGGTCGACTCCCGGTGGTCAACCTTCACCGGGAGTGACCACCTGCGGGGGACCTTTCGCATACCCACGGCCCCGATGGGGCAACAGGGTGCACATGAGTGCCCTCGATTCGGTCCGGCTGCTGGGCGCCGACCAGCAGCACATCGTCACCCGCGCGCAGCTGATCGAGCACGGGGTCCCGTCCGGGACCATCGCGCACCGGCTGCGCCCGGGCGGCCCGTGGCAGCGGGTGCTGCCCCGGGTGATCTGCCTGCAGAGCGGTCGGCTGTCCGCACACCAGCGGCTGCGCGCCGCGCTCAGCTACGCCGCGCCCAAGGGCGAGCGGCCCAGACCCGGTGCCGTGCTGCTGACCGGGCTGGCGGTGCTGGCCGAGGCCGGACTGGCCAGCGCCGGGCACCCGGCGGACGTCGACGTGGTCGACGTGCTGATCCCGAACGGCCGCCGGGTGGCCAGCCGGGACTTCGTCCGGGTGCACCGGGCACCGCTGCGCCCCGGCGGGCTGCCGGCCGGCTTCCAGCGCGAGGACGGGCTGTGGAGCGTCGGGGTCGGCCGCGCGCTGGCCGACGCGGCGCCGTTCCTGGGCAGCGGCCGGCACTTCCGGGCGCTGTGCGCCGAGGCGGTGCAGGGCCGGCACTGCGAGCGGGCCGAGCTGCTGTCCCGACTGCTCGGCGGGACGTCGAGCACCGCCGCGCTCCCCCAGGTCCAGCGGGTGGCCGACGAGTTGACCTGCGGCATCTACTCGGTGGCGGAGGGCGAGGCGCGCGAGGTGCTGCGCCGCGGCGGCCTGCCCGAGCCGCTGTGGAACCCGGTGCTGCTGCTGGACGGCCGCTTCCTGGCGATCCCGGACGCGTTCTGGCCGCAGGCCTGCGTGGCGCTGGAGGTGGACTCGCGGGCCTGGCACCTGCGCCCGGCCGACTACGAGCGCACCCTGACCCGGGGGAACCGGCTGCAGGCGGCCCGGCTCCCGGTGGTCCGGGCCACCCCGCACCAGTTGCGCACCGATGCGGTCAGCGTGATCCGGGAGCTGCGCACCCTGCTGGCCACCGGCCCGCACGGGCCCTGGAACCGGATCAGCTGGAGCCGGCAGCGGATCTGACGCCGGATCGGCGGACGCCGCGTCAGCAGCCGAGGTCGATCCGCTGGAAGGTCGCGTAGTGGTCGCCGGTCCAGTACTCCTCGCCCGGGCCGCCGGTGACCACCCGTCGGGTCCCCCGGTCGCCGCTGCCCGGGGTGACCACGGTGTACTCGTGGTAGTAGCCGGTGGCCTTCCTGGGCAGCCGGCCCTCGCGGTTCTCGAAGACCACGCCGTCGGTGCGGTACGGGTAGGGGCCGCCCTTGGCGATCAGCGCGACGGTGTCCCGGGCCTGGCTGGGCAGCGTGCTGCGGCAGACCGCGCCGCCGGCGGCCGCCCGGGTCGGTCCGCCGGTGGCGGCGGGCTTGTGACGGGCCGTCGCGTAGACGGCGGCGGCCGCGACGGCGCACAGCAGCAGCGCCGCGACGGCGATCAGGCGGAAGCGACTGGTCATGGGCTCCAGCTTGCCGGTCGGGGTCGGCCGGTCGGCCGGCGGGGTGCCGGGCTCACCCGGACGGAGCAGTGCCGG